>JBBDTA010000126.1:0-12658 GCA_040904605.1 Paenibacillaceae bacterium | reverse complement strand
GTAACAATCGAGTTCGTAAAGTATGCAATTGCTAGAATCCATAGTGGTCGAATGAAATTATATCTGCGCATAGAAAACCTTCCAATTTGTTCATACTTTAGATTGTAACAAAACTTAAGAGAAGGAGTGTTAAGATAATGAAAGTACTATTTATCGGTGGAACGGGTTTAATTAGTGAGGCCGTATCGAAGCTAGCTGTAGAGAAAGGCATAGAGCTTTATCTATTTAATAGAGGTCTCCATACAGATTCAATTCCACGGGGAGCGCGTGTGATTATTGGAGATATTCGAGATGCTCAGACCACCATGGAAACATTGAAAAATTATACCTTTGATGTTGTAGTGGATTGGGTTGCCTTCACTCCTGAACAGGTTAAAGTGGATTTGGACATCTTCCAAGGGAAGACGAATCAATATATATTCATTAGCTCAGCATCAGCCTATCAGAAGCCTCCAACACATTACATCATCACAGAATCAACACCTCTTCACAACCCATTCTGGCAGTATTCTCGTGATAAGATTGCTTGTGAGGAATTGTTAATGGATGCCTATCGGAATAGCGATTTTCCAATCACGATTATAAGGCCGTCGTTCACTTATGGTAATAAAATGATTCCCGCAGCGATGAACAGCTGGCAGCATCCATGGTCATTAGTAGATCGGATGCGAAAAGGCAAGAAGATTATCGTACACGGTGACGGTGCGTCGATTTGGACTATGACTCACAATTCTGATTTTGCCAAAGGGTTTGTTGGTTTATTGGACAATCGATTAGCGATTGGGAATGCCTTTCACATTACTTCCGACGAAGTATTAACTTGGAACCAAATTTATCAATTTATTGGTCGGGCTGCTGGTGTAGAACCAAACCTTATTCATATTCCTTCTGACTTTATTATTGCCAAATCTCCAGAGGCTGAAGGTGGTTTATTAGGTGATAAAGCGGTAAGTGGTGTATTCGATAATAGTAAGATTAAGCTGTATGTTCCTGATTATGTCGCTACAGTACCTTTTGCCGCTGGTATGAAACAGACGATTGCTTGGTTTGAAGCTAATCCACAGAGATGCACGATTGACGAGCATTGGAATGCACAGATGGATAGTATCATAACGGCATACGAAAAAGGCTTAGCATAGAAGATTCAATGCTGTTATTCGATTTAGAGATGGCCGTCCCGTTAACGAAGGAGAACAGATCCATATAGGGGGTAATGAGGAATATAAACCTGTTTGTCGACGCTGTTATCATGCGGCATTTGTTAAAGTTGTAACATCCAATCATTTTTGCTAAACTAAAGTAAGTAAATATAATTAAGTGATTAAAAAAATTTGGATGAAAAGGGAGCTGATGTAACAATGTATGACATAGCTATTATCGGAGCAGGTCCAACAGGTGCAAGTGCTGCGCTATTCGCTGCTAAATCAGGTAAAAAAACACTTATGTTTGATAGTAATCAGAGTATAACGAAGAAAGCATGGTTAGAAAATCATTACGGTGTTTTGGAAATAAGCGGACCCGATCTTGTTGAAATTGGTAAGAAACAAGCCGAGAAATTTGGTACAACAATCGTCGAAGCTGCAGTGAAGAACATTGTTCCAACAGAAACCGGGTTTGTCATATCGACGGAAGATAATCAGTATGAGTCTCAACATGTCATCATTGCAACCGGAATATTCACAGAGCTTGCTGAAGTCATTGGACTTGATACCAAACCGGGTACTGAACCAAGAATTAAAACCATTGTTGCTGTTGATAACACTGGTAAGACCTCGATTCCTGGTATTTGGGCCGCAGGAACGATTGCCGGTGCTAGTGTTCATACTATTATTACAGCTGGTGATGGAGCGAAGGTTGCTATTAACATCATTAGTGAGTTGAATGGTGAGAGATATGTGGATCATGATATGAAGAAGTAATATCTAATCATCATGAGGAGAGATGAATGATATGCATCTTAAACCATTGAAAGGCCAGCATCATGTATCTGCGATTACGAATAATGGGAAACAAAATTATCTATTCTATACAAAGATTCTAGGCCTTCGGCTTGTGAAGAAGTCTGTTAATCAGGATGATACCTCCGTTTATCATCTGTTCTACGCTGATGAGAAGGGCAATCCGGGAACCGATTTAACCTTCTTCGAATTCCCAACCGCTGGACCAGCTCAGCATGGAACGAACAGCATATCGACAACTTCACTTAGGGTTCCGAATGACCAATCGATACTATATTGGAAACAACGATTCGAGCAGCTAGGTATTGATCATGACGAGGTCTCACTGCTTGTAGGACGGGCTACATTAACCTTCCGTGATGAAGAAGGCCAACGGTTGGCACTTGTATCAGACGAGCATAATGTGGGTGTAGCAGGAGGTAAACCATGGGTCAAAAGTCCTGTGCCTATCGAGCATGCAATTATCGGTTTAGGTCCAGTTACGCTGACTGTGTCTCGTACTGAACTAACAGCGAAGGTCCTTACAGACGTAATGGGCTATCGTGAGAAGGCAGGTTTCCCTTCGAATCATAATGTACAGCGCCCAATTCGGATTTTTGAAACGGGTGAAGGTGGAACAGGTGCAGAGATTCACCTAGAAGAACGCAGAGAGCTTCCGCGAGAACGACAAGGGAGCGGAAGCGTTCATCATGTGGCATTTAGAGTTGAAAGTGTAGAGGAATTAAATAAGTGGGTAACCTACATTACTGAGCGTGGATTACCTAATTCAGGATTCGTAGAACGTTATTATTTCCGCTCCTTGTACTTCAGAGAGCCTAATGGCATACTGTTTGAGCTAGCTACAGATGGACCTGGGTTTGAGAACGACGAGGACTTCGAGCATTTGGGTGAGAGATTAGCACTACCTCCTTTCTTAGAAAGCAGACGAGCTTCTATTGAAGCAGGATTAGAGCCTCTAGAAACCAAGCTGGATGAATCGATATGAAGCACATATTCGTCCAAGGACAATCGAAGAGTGCTCCAACATTACTGCTTCTACATGGAACAGGTGGGAATGAGCGTGATTTATTGCCTCTAGCAGAGATCATTGCTCCCCATGCATCTGTGCTGGGCGTCAAAGGTAATGTTCTTGAGAATGGAATGCCACGTTTCTTCCGCAGATTATCAGAAGGTGTATTCGATGAGGAAGATTTGGTCATACGGACGCAGGAATTACATGAATTCGTAAATGAAAGTGCTGAACAACATAGATTCGATCGTAGCCAAGTCGTGGCAATCGGTTATTCGAATGGTGCGAACATTGCAGCTAGCTTGCTATATCATCACCACCATTCATTGTCTGGCGCTATACTTTTTCATGCTATGGCACCTCGATATGGTGTTGCGTTACCCGATCTAAGCAGTGTCCCTATCTTCATTGGAGCTGGCAAGCGTGACCCGCTTATTACGCCTGCCCAAACGAAGGGGTTAATTGAACATTTGCAAGAAGCTGGTGCACCAGTAACTGAATATTGGACCGATGGTGGTCATCAATTATCAATGGATGAGGTCGAGAAGTGCAAAGCGTGGTTTGCGGAGCAATATTCTTAATTATTATATGGTTATTGAAGGAAATAACAGCTTTCCTGTCGAATAAAGTCGTAGCGAAGCCTCATCAGAGCTATTAAACTTTTTTCACACGGGAGAGATGATGTATTGGATCAGAGTCGAGATCAAGTTAAAGTCGTACTACTTGCACTGAAGAATGGGGTTGTCCCTGAGAATATTTCATCCTTCCGTATCGGACGTGAGAAAGAGCTGGAGGAGTTGGAACAGAATCTCAATTATGTCCTTAGTGGGCATGGTTTGACCAAGTTTATCGTTGGGGAATATGGAAGCGGCAAGAGTTTTATGCTTCGTGAGATTCAGGAGAGAGCATGGAACAATAATTTTGTAGTGGCCAAGTTTCAGATGGAAAAAGGAGCTCGTATCACAAATTTTCAGACGCTCTATTATCAAATCATGCATAGTCTAACAACAAGTGAATCAGAGCATCATGGAACTAACTTTCAGGAGCTATTCAACAATTGGATAGATACATTGAAGAACAAATCGGCAGAAGGTGAGGGTAATTCTGCAGAAGCGATTCAAACGGTTATCTCTACCTTAAACCAATATAATCTTTCCTTCTCTAGAGCTCTCTTGTTCTATATTCGCGCACGTATTCAAGGCGACCCTGCGATGTCCGATGCTGTAGCATCATGGCTGACAGGTGAGCAGAATATTCCATCCTCAGTGAAGAAGAATTTTGAGGTAGTCGGTCATATCGACAATGACAACGCCGTACATTTCTTAAAAGCATTCGTTAAGCTCATTAATTTATTAGGCTACAGTGGCTTGGTTATTCTTGTTGATGAGCTGGAGCTCATAATGAGTGAACGTTCGGATATTCGGTTGACAGCTTATCAGAATCTTAGATATCTAGTAGATAATTGCTTTAATGAAGAGCTTAGTCATTGTTTATTCGTATTCGGTGCTACTCAAGAATGGTTAGACAATGATGAGAAGGGTCCGAAGGTTTATCCCGCCTTATTCCAGCGTATTGGACAAGGCAACGATGCAACCGTAACGGGAGAAATCGATGTTCGTCAGCCTGTAATGATCTTATCCAAGATGACACCAGAGCACATGCAGGAATTAAATCTTAAGGTATTAGAGCTTTACCGATATGCCTATGATTTTACATTAGAAATTAACCCGTCATTACTGCAGAAGTGGATGGTACAGCAATTTAAGCAAGAGGGACTAGAGAATATCAATATACGGCTATACCTCAAAAAATTAATCGAAGTATTAGATGTAATAGAACAGAATCCTGATAATGACGCAATCAAGTCATTAACCAATTCTAAGAATATCTTCGTTAGTAAAGTTTTAAAGTGGTTTGGTAAGTCAGGATAAATAAGGTGCGAAGAGAGGATCTAGCCATTGGCTAGGTTTTCTTTTTCTGTAAAATCATAATTTCCACCCAATATGGGAAACTTTATAGAGTTCAGATTATCCAACATCAGATATCTGATCGATATATCATTTCTCATTTTTACATTGGGAGGATCAATGATTCTAACAACGGAACAACTCAGAGAAAAAGCTCATGAGCTTGCATTAACGCATGATCTACACATAAGACATAAGGAATCACGCAAATTACAGAGGTCTGTGGTATCCGATGTAAAGCAATTACGCTCTTTCGTACATGATTTACAGATGCGTCCAACTGCTTGTTCGCAGCCAGCCGAAGATTGGTTACTCGATCACGCTGAATTTCTCGAGGAGCAAGCATTGATTGTTGAAGATCAACTTAAAGAGCATTTTTTATATGTTTTGCCGTCTCTACGTAAAAGCGGCGAGCTGCGGGTATTATCCATATGTGATGATTATCTAACACATATGGATGGGGGCTTGGAAGAAAAATCACTTATTGCATATATAAATTATTATCAAGAAGTATCCATTCTGACTATTGCTGAGGCGTGGGCAATTCCGCTAGTCATGCGCTTGGCCTTGTTCCGAAATCTGGCCAAAGCAATGGGAACGATTCAGGAAAGACGAGACATATGTATGATGGTTGAACAATGGCTGACGCGATTCGAGCCTTCGAAGTTCAGTCCTGAAGCGCTCAAGTCCGCACTTGAGGAAGCCGGTCAAGACATTCCTCTCTCGGGCCCATTGATTGTTCATCTTGTCAGTCATCTTCGCGAATGGGCCGATGATACGGCGATCATTCGTGATTGGCTGATGTGTAAGCTGGATAACGGTCAGGAAAGCTTGGATCGAATCGTTGCCTATGAGTATGAGCTTCAAGCTTCGTATCAGATGAGAACAGGCAATCTGATTGGGAGTATGCGCAGTCTATCACGCTGGGATTGGCGTGTTCAATTCGAACAGCTTAGTCTGGTTGAGCAGACGTTACGTCAAGATCCAACCGGGGATTATGCTCTATTAGATTACACGAGTCGCGATACGCTGCGTAAGCGTGTAGAGCAGCTTGCACGTCGCTTGCACGTACCAGAGAATCTAATTGCTAATCAAGTGATTAAGCTTGCTATACAACAACTTGAACAGGCACACCAGGATATTCCTGTAGATGGTAGGCTACCAAGACAAGCATACCTCCCATACTACTTGTTAGAAGCGAAGGGTATTCAGCAGCTTCAGCGTGAATTAAGAACGTGCAGTAAACCAAGATCTATGCCTGAAGAAGGATTATGGAGAAGAGCAATGGGTACTTACTTCAATTTCCTTATCCTATCCTATGTCGTTATTCTGCTCGGGTTCATCATGTGGATTGGTAATGGTGTTCACTTAACACCACTCAATTTGTTGCTGATGGTGATACTATTATCGTTTCCAGCTCTGGAATGGGCAACGACATGGATGCATGGGTTGATTGAATGGAGTAAGCGACCAACACCATTGCTGAGATATGACTTTTCGAACGGAATTACATCCGAAGCGAAGACGATGGTGGTTATTCCCGTTATTTGGTCCACTATTGATGAAGTTCAGGAAATGGCGGATCGTCTAGAATTACATTATCTGGTTAGTAGGGATCCGAACATCCATTATGCGCTCTTGGGTGATTTTAAGGATTCAGATACCGAGCAGCGTCCAGAGGACCAAACCGTTCTAAAAGCAGCACGTGACAGTATCGAGAAATTTAATAGTATCTACCCGGGGAATGTCTTTCACCTCTATCATCGTCGTAGGCTCTGGAATTCATCAGAAGGCAAGTGGATGGGATGGGAGCGCAAGCGGGGAAAATTGGTTGAATTTGTCGAATTACTCAGAGGTAAGCGGGATACTTCTTATGATTACTATATCAGTGATAGCTCGAATCTTGCCAGCATTCGTTATATGATTACGCTCGATTCGGATACTCAGCTTCCACCTGGTAGTCCTCAGAGGATGATTGGGACGATGCATCTTCCTTACAATAGACCTCGTATGAATCCTGCACGAACACGGGTAATTGAAGGATATGGAATATTACAGCCACGTATAGCAATGAGTTATGAAGCAGCGAGTCATTCACGATTGGCGTATCTTTGGTCGGGAGATACGGGAGTGGATCCTTATGCTTTTGCCGTATCAGATCCTTATCAAGATATGTTCGGACAAGGCATATTCACCGGAAAAGGAATTTTCGATATTCATGCATTCGCAGACCTCATTTGTGATCGAATGCCAGAGAATAGAGTGCTTAGTCATGACTTGTTAGAGGGCGGATTTTTACGCACTGGATTGTTGTCTGACATTGAGTTAATTGATGGACACCCTGCATTGTTCAGTACATACCAGATGAGACTGCATCGCTGGATTCGTGGTGATTGGCAGCTGCTCTTATGGCTATTCCGTCACGTTCGTAATCAGAGAGGGGTTTTACTGCCGATTGATCTGTCTATTCTAACGCGTTGGCAGATCATCGATAATTTACGTCGCAGCTTATTGCCCGTCATGACTTTCTTTGTTCTGTTCCTTGCATTTACCATGCTTCCCGGTTCTCCTGAACGCTGGCTAGGTGTAGTACTCATAACGTGGTTGTTCCCGGTGCTTCGGCAAATGGTAACGGTAAGGAGAATGAAGTTTATTGGTATTACTGCAGGACAAGTGTTGGTCCAAGTAATCACTTTACCTTATCACAGTGTAATGTCACTGGATGCCGTGATCAGAACGGTATATCGCTTATTCGTATCCAAGCAGCGGCTGCTTGAATGGGTCAGCTCTGCAGAAATAGAGAAGAGCAGCAAGAAGGGGCAACAACCTGTACTTCTTGGGATGTACAGCGGACTCGCGCTTACTTTAATATTCACACTAGCAAGTGTTATTCAGGACCATCTATTCATCAGGGCGGCTGGTTTAACACTGGGAATGCTATGGGCTAGTGCACCGCTTGTCATCCGATGGTTGAATAAACCGATGAATGTTTCGGATAAGCTTGCTCTTTCAGAAGCTGAATGTGACAAGCTGCGTAAGCTTTCACGCGATATTTGGTCATTCTTCGAGGTATATGTGACAGCCGAGGATCACTTTCTTCCACCAGACAACGTGCAGTTCACCCCGCCTAAGGGAATTGCTCATCGTACTTCACCGACGAATATCGGGTTGTACATGACATGTGTATTAGCTGCCCGGGACTTTGGATTTATCGATACACTCGAAATGATCGAGAGATTGGAACGTACCGTTTCTACGATAGAAAGACTGGTTAAGTGGGAAGGGCATCTGCTTAACTGGTACGATACACAGACACTTCAACCTCTGCATCCGCAATATGTTTCAACGGTCGATTCCGGGAATTTCGTAGCCTGTTTAATGACATTAAGGGAAGGATTGACGGAGTGGATAAAAACTGATTATGAAGGCCATCCATTGATTGCTCGTTTAGAAGCTTTAATTCATGGGACTGATTTTCGTCCGTTATACGACCATAATGCCAGTCTATTATCGTTGGGATATAACGTTGGAAGACATGAACGAGACACAATAGTTTATGATCTAATGGCTTCGGAAGCAAGGCAGGCCAGCTTTATTGCCATTGCGCTCGGACAGGTGTCAGTTTCCCATTGGCATGCTCTTGGCCGGACGATGACGAAGGTTGGATCGCATGCAGCATTGCTCTCGTGGTCGGGTACGATGTTCGAATATCTCATGCCCTGGTTGTTCATGAGGACATACCTGAACAGCATCTGGGACAGTACTTATCGTGCAGTTGTAGAACGGCAGATTGAGTACGCACATGGCCGTGGAGTTCCTTTTGGCATTTCGGAATCTGGCTATTACGCTTTTGACTATCAGATGAATTATCAATATCAAGCCTTCGGAGTTCCAGGAATGGGCTTTAAGTATGGACTCGAGCAAGATTTGGTTGTAGCCCCTTATGCTACAATTATGGCCTTACCCTATGCTACGTATCAGGGACTTATGGACTTAGCTAGAATGGAGGACCTTGGTGCTCGGGGAGAATTCGGCTATTATGAGGCAATTGATTACACACTTACAAGATTGCCGAAGGATCAAGAACATATCATCATCAAGAGTTTTATGGCACATCATCAGGGAATGAGCTTATTAACCTTGGCGAATGTACTCCTGCCACAGAAAATGTACGATAGATTCCATCGCAACAAGAATGTCCGATCGGTGGAGCTTCTTCTTCAGGAGAGGATCCCTATGAATCCGAGAATTCTACATCGTCCAATGAAGTCAGACGTGCAGAAATTGGAGACAAAACCAGTCCATGCTGGAGGTTTTAGGGAGTATCATAATCCGACTACCCTGACACCTGAGGTATGTATTCTTTCAAACGGGGCCTATATGACTGTAGTCTCGGTTAGCGGAGGCGGATTCAGCCGTTATGAAGATACAGCTATTACCCGTTGGCAGGAGGATCCAGTGATGGATCGTTGGGGGAGCTATATCTATATCCGAGATGTTACCCAAGATCAGGTATGGTCGCCGACATTTCACCCGTGCCGCGTGCTCTCCCCTGAGCAATACATTCGGTTCTCACTCGACAATGCCATATTCACACGTGTAGACGGAGATATTCGAACTAGCCTGGAAATTTGCGTGTCGCCGGAATCGAATGCGGAGGTTCGCCGACTCTCACTACTCAATACTGGCTTAGAGACACGAATTATAGAAGTCACGACCTTCCAAGAGCTAGTATTGGCTTATCCGATTGCGGACGATGCTCACCCAGCCTTCAGTAAATTATTCGTTCGAACACAATATATGGAGGAGAGCGAATGCCTTGTCGCTGGAAGAAGACCTCGTGAGGTGACAGGAAAACCAATATGGGCAGCACATTCACTCATCTCTGAAGGGCGAACGATCGGGATAGTTGAATATGAGACAGATCGGGCTCGCTTTATCGGTCGAGGTCACACGTTAGCACAACCACAAGGAATTCGCCTGCATCTCCGAGGAACAGTGGGTTCTGTTGCTGATCCCGCTTTCGTCATGCGTAGAAGAGTTAGCATCGAGCCAGGGGAACAGATCCATCTATTCGCAGTTACTTCGGTTGCCGATACGAAGGAAGAGGCCATCAGTATTGTTCATCGTATGAGTACGTCACAAGCAGTTGAACGAACATTCCAGCTCGCTTGGAATCGCAGCCAAATTGAGCTTCGTCATCAACACCTAACGGCTACTGATGCGATCACATTCCAAGGTCTGGCAAGCCAGCTGTTGTATGCCTCGCCTCTTAAGGTTGAGCAGGCAGTATCTATTCAACTGAATGTGAAAAGTCAATCTAGTCTGTGGGCACATGGGATATCAGGTGATCGTTCAATTGCACTTGTACGTATTCATAATCAAGCGGATCTTCGTAATATCATCAAGCTATTAGCTGGACATGAGTATTTGCGACGTATGGGTATGTCGTATGATCTAGTCATTCTTAATGAATCGGAGGAAGGCTATCAACAAAGCTTACAGGACGCTTTGAAGAGAGTGCTTGAACATAATGTAGTCCGTCTTGGTGCTGGACCTGTGGGTGTATACTTCATCAATACTGCAAATCTATCTGACGATGATAAGACACTCTTATTTACAATAGCTCGTATCGTGTTAAAAGCAGATGGACCTAGTCTAAAGTCTCAATTAACAATGAAGGGGTCGAAAACGGATGTCCCTGAGCTGCTTGAGCGGGTAGCTTCCTCTTATCCAATGGATACCGTGCAGCAAGTTGATACATCCGATCTGATCTTCTTCAATGGTTGGGGAGGCTTCTCGCCGAATGGCAAGGAATATCACATCATTCTCAAGCATGGTAATCACCTGCCAGCACCATGGATGAATGTTATCGCTAATCCACAATTTGGCTGCTTGGTATCCGAACTGGGCACTGGTTACACCTGGTGGCGTAACAGTCGAGAGTTCAAATTAACATCTTGGTCCAACGACCCGGTTCTGGATCCTCCATCAGAAATGTGTTATCTGCGGGATGAAGGGAGTGGAGACACATGGTCTACCTCTGCATTCTCCCTAAGCACTGACAATACTTATAACATAACGCATGGTAGGGGCTTCACACGTATTAACCATGAAAGACATGGAATTCAACATGAGATGACGATTGCCGTTCCGCTTGATGACTCGGTCAAAATGGTCAAGCTTGTCATACGAAACAAGACGAAGGTATTAAGGCGAATATCGGTCACCTATTATGCAGAATGGGTTCTCGGTGTTAGACGCCAAGCGAACGCTCCCCAGTTGGTTACGGATTGGGAATCGTCAGCGCATGTTTTACTTGCTCGTAATACTTACCAGGAAACATTTCGAGACGCGTATGCATTCTTGGGGGTTTATCCGCAGGTCATTCAATTAGAAGGTCAGATAGATCCTCCGTCCTCCCAAGAAGAGGTAGATCTGTCATGGACGGCTGATCGGACTGAATTTATTGGACGAGATGGCACCTTGGAACAGCCGGCGGCCATGAATCGTAATAACCTATCTTGCCGAACGGGTACAATCTATGATCCTTGCGGTGCCGTGCAAGCTAAAGTCACATTGGAGCCAGAGAGTGAGCGAGTGGTTTATATCTTATTGGGCTGTGAATCCTCTCGTGAAGCAGCCGTTAATCTGACACGTAAATACAGCCGAACGAATACTTGCGAACTGGCATTAAAGCGGGTAGTGGAGTATTGGGATGAAGCTTTAGATCAGATATCTGTAGTAACACCTTGTAAGGAGATGGATATTCTACTCAACGGATGGTTGTTATATCAATCGCTTGCTTGCAGAATGTGGGCACGAACTGCTTTCTATCAAGCTGGAGGTGCATATGGCTTTCGTGATCAATTGCAGGATTCACTCGCGCTCTTGCATACCAGATCGGATCTCACGAAGCGGCAAATTGAGCTTCATGCTTCTCATCAATATGTAGAAGGAGATGTCCAGCATTGGTGGCATGATGAGACTGAGCGTGGTATTCGGACGTTATTCACAGATGATTTGTTATGGCTGCCATATACGGTCACGAGGTATGTCGATCATACGGGGGATATCGATATTCTTGAGACTATTGAGCCGTATCTGCATAGTGAACCCTTAAGAGAGGGTGAGCATGAACGGTACGAATCAACCGTATTATCTACGCAACAAGGATCCATATTCGAACATTGTTTGCGAGCGATTGACAAATCAATACAACGATTTGGTGAGCATGGGTTGCCATTAATAGGAGTTGGTGACTGGAATGATGGGATGAATCTGGTGGGTGCTGAGGGACGAGGAGAGAGTGTATGGCTAGGTTGGTTTTTGTGTGATGTATTAAACCGATTTACTGACTTATGTCTGCAGCGTGGTGATAACGTTAGAGCACAGCATTATCAGAATGTTAGCGAGCAGCTATCCTCGGCACTGGACGAGCATGCCTGGGATGGAGGCTGGTATCGTCGTGCTTTCACAGATGCTGGAGGCTGGTTAGGTTCCGTGCAGAATGAGGAATGTCGGATTGATGCGATCGCTCAGTCGTGGTCTGTTATCTCCGGAGCAGGTGCAAGGGATAAGAGCATCAAGGCGATGGAATCCTTTGACCTTGAGTTGGTGGATCGTGATTTGGATGTCGTGCGGTTATTGAATCCACCCTTTGACCATACCGATCCAAGTCCTGGTTACATTCAAGGATATCCACCAGGTATTCGTGAGAACGG
>JBBDTA010000125.1:0-5106 GCA_040904605.1 Paenibacillaceae bacterium | reverse complement strand
TTTACAGTACTTCCAAAGAGCAGAATTAACTCTGTAAGAGCTCGAAAGACCTTTATACAGGGATAATTTTCCCATATCTAAGTTGATACTCATGATTTATGTTAATTCCCTCTAACTTACTAAGGCCGTATGCCATGTTCAAATTGAAAGCCGATCTCCTGCAGGAATGCACGGGCAATAGCCATATGTCCCACCATGCTCGGATGAACACGATCCCAAGCCAATGTAGCTGGATAGATTTCGATCATTAATCGGTCAAATGCGGCCTGTGTATCTACGAATATGGCCCCATACTCTTCGGCTAAGCGTCTAACGACTTGGCTATATTGATCCATGGTGTTACGCATGGCGTCATTACGGTTGGGCTCAATATAGAAGGGAGTCATCAGAATCAAACCTTTAAGTTTAGGTAAGGTTTCATTAATGAGAGAACGTAAGGTGGATTCATATTCATCTATGTACACATGAGATTCTGTAATTTGCGGCTGATCGTATTGGCGCCAGACATCATTCGTTCCGATCATAATGGATAACCAATCAGGCTTAAGATCTATAATATCTGTCTGCCAACGATCCTTCAGATCACGTACGGTATGCCCGCTTGAGCCCATATTCACAACACGAATGGCAAGCTCGGGATATACGACTGTGAGTAGAGCATTGATCATGGAAACGTAGCCTCTACCCAAACCTTCGAATAAACCCTCCCCTACTGGTCGTTTGCGATCACAATCCGTGATGGAATCCCCAATCATAACTAATTTATCCTTTGAACTTAGCTGCATATGTCCATAACTTCCTTTCCAAGATTTAGTCTTGTTCCTAAGTATAAACGATAACTTGAAGTGTAAGTAGTAGAAAATTATATGAATACATGCCACTCATTTAAGTTTGTTTTTTATAAAAAGAGTTGTTTTATTGAAAAGACGGTGTGGAGGATTAACCTTATATTTAAATAGTAATCGAGAGAGAATCATATAAACGAAAAGCTGAGAGGGGAAATTATGTTGAAAAAGGTTTTAGTCGGACTTCTTATGGTAGCCTTGGTATTCGCTCTGGCTGCATGTGGAGGAAACAATGAAGGGAATGCAGGAGCCAACGCAGGAGTAAAGAATGATGCTGAAGCTAGTTCAGGAGATAAAGGTTTAGCTGGGGTTTCTATGCCTACTAAATCTTCGGAAAGATGGGTAAGTGACGGCGCGAGCATGGTGAAGCAATTTGAGGCATTAGGTTATAAAGTAGATTTGCAATATGCAGAGGATGTTATTGAGAATCAAGTTGCTCAAATCGAGAACATGATTACGAAGGGTGTCAAAATTCTAGTTATTGCACCTATTGATGGTGAATCATTAACGGATGTATTGGAAAAAGCAAATGCTGAGGACATTAAGGTTATTTCGTACGACCGATTGATTAAGAGTACTGAGTTTGTTAGCTATTATGCTACCTTCGACAATTTCAAGGTTGGTGTTCAACAAGCATCTTACATTGAGGATAAACTAGGCCTAAAAGATGGTAAAGGTCCATTCAATATTGAGTTGTTTGCTGGATCTCCAGACGATAATAATGCCTACTTTTTCTTCGATGGGGCAATCTCCGTATTAAAACCATATATGGACTCAGGTAAATTGGTAGTGCGCAGCAAGCAAACCACGATTGAACAGGTGGCTACATTAAGATGGGATGGCGCTCTAGCACAGACTAGAATGGATAACCTATTAAGCGCTAATTACTCTTCTGAGAATGTGGATGCTGTACTATCGCCTTATGATGGCATAAGTATCGGTATTATCTCTTCTCTGAAGGGTGTAGGTTATGGATCTGCGGATAAGCCTTTGCCGATTGTTACTGGACAGGATGCAGAGCTTGCATCCGTTAAATCGATTATTGCTGGTGAGCAAACACAAACGGTATTCAAGGATACAAGAGAATTAGCGAAGAAAGCAGTTTCTATGGCTGACGCTGTATTGAACGGTAAGGAACCAGAAGTGAATGACACTAAGACGTATGACAATGGTAAGAAGGTTGTTCCCTCCTACCTGTTAGAGCCGGTATCCGTTGACAGTTCAAACTATGAAGCTGTGTTAGTAGGCAGTGGATTCTACACGAAAGATCAGCTTTCTAAGTAAAACATTGAAAGATCACTTCAGGAAAACTCCGCGAGGGGTTTTCCTTATTACATTGTAGAGGCTTGGTGATAACATGTCGGATTCCATATTAGAGATGAGGAATATTACCAAGACGTTCCCAGGTGTCAAGGCGCTAGAGAACGTGAATATAAAGGTGAATAAAGGTACTATTCATGCATTAGTAGGTGAGAACGGCGCTGGTAAGTCGACCTTAATGAAGGTGCTTAGTGGCGTGTATCCTCATGGAACGTATACGGGGGATATTCTATTTAAAGGTCAGATATGTGAGTTTAAGGACATTAAACAGAGTGAGCATGTGGGTATTGTTATTATTCATCAGGAATTAGCCTTGATTCCGTATCTATCCATCTCAGAGAACATATTCTTGGGCAATGAACAAGTGAAGAATGGCATTATCAATTGGAATACAACCATTATTAAGACGAATGAATTGCTACAACGAGTCGGGTTAATCGAATCCCCTAATACACACGTCGCGAATATCGGTGTAGGTAAACAGCAATTAGTTGAGATTGCCAAGGCCTTATCTAAGAAAGTTGAGTTATTAATTCTAGATGAACCTACCGCAGCATTAAACGAAGAAGATAGCGATAATTTATTAAATTTGTTATTAGAATTTAAGCAACAAGGTATATCGTCCATACTGATCTCTCACAAAATGAATGAAATTTCTAAGGTGGCAGATATGATCACCATCATTCGAGATGGGAAAGCGATCGAAACTCTGGATATGCACCAAGACAGCATCTCAGAAGATCGAATTATTAAAGGCATGGTAGGAAGAGAATTAACAAACCGATTCCCTGCTAGAGAACGGAAGATCGGAACTACTCTCTTTGAGGTGAGAAATTGGAATGTTTATCATCCATCAGATCACGATCGGAAGGTGATCGATGATATTGGCTTGCATATACGCCAAGGGGAGATTGTAGGTATAGCGGGTCTTATGGGTGCAGGACGTACGGAGCTAGCCATGAGCATATTCGGGAGATCATATGGGAAGAAGATCAGTGGCCACATCTATAAGAATGGTAAAGAAGTACACTTAAGAACGATTAATCACGCAATTGATCATGGAGTCGCTTATGTAACGGAAGATCGCAAGCAGTATGGATTAATTCTAATCGATGATATCAAGAGGAATATAAGCTTATCGAGTCTAGGTAAAATTTCAAAAAGGTTCGTCATTAATGAAAGTCAAGAGATTGTGGAAGCAGAAAAGTACAGACAGATCATGAACATAAAAACACCAAGTATTCTACAAAAAACTGTCAATTTAAGTGGTGGAAATCAACAAAAGGTTGTTCTCAGCAAATGGATTTTTGCCGAACCGGACATCTTAATCTTAGATGAACCTACTAGAGGGATAGACGTTGGTGCCAAATATGAAATTTACACCATTATCAACCAATTGGCTGCAGATGGTAAAGGGATATTATTGATTTCATCGGAGCTGCCTGAAATTCTTGGTATGTGTGATCGAATTTATGTGATGAGTGAAGGTAGAATGACTGGAGAGCTAAATAGAGAAGAAGCCACACAAGAAAAAATCATGAAATTCATGACCAGAACTAGGGGGTAGGCATGTGGAAACTTTACGCTTCATGTTCAAGAATAATATTAGACAATATGGAATGATCATTGCATTAATTTCGATTATGTTATTATTCCAAATCCTGACCGATGGTATTCTATTAAAACCATTGAATATTACAAATCTGATTTTACAGAATAGTTATATTCTCGTATTAGCGATTGGTATGTTATTGGTTATCATTACAGGGCATATTGATTTATCTGTAGGCTCTGTAGCGGCATTCATTGGTGCTGTCTCGGCCATTCTGATGGTTGATATGCAGGTTCCTTTTGTAGTTGCTTTGATAATATCACTATTGATTGGTGCTCTTGTGGGTGCATGGCAAGGGTTCTGGATTGCCTATGTGAAGATTCCATCCTTTATCGTTACGCTAGCTGGTATGCTCTTATTCAGAGGGCTAACCATGGTGGTCTTACAAGGTATGTCCCGTGCCCCCTTCCCCACGAGCTTTAGGAAGATGAGTACAGGATTTCTACCTGATTTACTGGGTGGGTCCGTCTTCCATAATCTAACACTTGCATTCGGAATAGGTGCTTCAATTATCATTGTCTGGATCGAGCTAAGAAATCGAAAAATCCAGAAGAGCTATAACTTTAAGGTAATGTCTATTGGGTTTTTGATTGCCAAAATTATTGCTATGATAGCTGTTATTAATACCTTCACATACGTGCTTGCTAAATATGAAGGTATACCCAACATTCTCATCATACTATTGGTCTTAGTCATAGTTTATACGTTCGTTATGAACAAAACAGTCATTGGTCGTCACATCTATGCGCTTGGTGGGAATGAGAAAGCAGCGAAGCTATCCGGAGTGAAGACAGCACGTGTTACATTCTGGGTTTTTGTCAACATGGGTGTGTTATCGGCGCTTTCTGGACTCATCTTTGCTGCTAGATTGAATGCAGCTACTCCTAAAGCTGGAGTGATGTTCGAGCTAGATGCGATTGCTGCGGTTTTTATCGGTGGGGCATCAGCAGCAGGTGGAGTCGGAACCGTCATGGGTGCCATTATTGGTGGGCTTGTTATGGGTGTTATGAATAACGGAATGTCGTTAGTTGGCTTAGGTATTGACTGGCAGCAGGCGATCAAGGGCTTAGTTTTATTAGCAGCAGTTGGATTCGATATCTACAATAAATCCAAGTCTACTTAGGAACAACCACAACTCATATTCGGTTGTTCCTTAAGGTGTTCTTAAGTGTAACCCATGCTTTATAAAGGGGGATAACCAATGAAAGACTCAAGCATACTTGGTCATAAGAAAAGGCGGGGTGTTCCTTCATTCTCCTTAAGCCGTAAAATTATTGGATCATTCGTAGTTGTTGCCATGTTAGCAGGATTAACCAGCGGATTGTCTTA
>JBBDTA010000124.1:0-5146 GCA_040904605.1 Paenibacillaceae bacterium | reverse complement strand
TACTCCTCACCCCAAATCAGTCACTTACTAGCTATCCTGAGCACTTATTGTAACAACTTCATAATATGAAATCAAGGTAACAAATGAATATAATACATAGGCAACCCATTTCCTATGGTTTTTTCTTAAAGAAACGTTTCTTTTTCTTCTTCAGCATTACAGCTGTACCGACCGGATCGGCCGCTCTCGAATTGGCATTACCATTCACATCTACATTAGGTGCACCCTTCTTGGGGGAATCACTTCTCGCGACTCCATTCCTAACTCCACCTGCAGCTTCGTTCTTGCCGCCAGCTCCGGCGCCTGCACCTCTGTTCTTCTTTCTACTACCTACTTCAGCCTTATTCGATTTACCTGCGAATGGACTGCCGACTTTTCCATCTTTGCCGCTTCGACGCGCTGATTTACCTTTCTTGGCATCAGCCGCATTCATGTACTTCTCTCCACGATTTCTACCGCTGAAGCCGCCGACTACGCTAAGTGATTTGTCTCTTGGCTTCATATCGACCATCTCGAAATCAATCGTATGATCATCCATGTTCACACGAGCAACACGGACCTTGACTTCATCACCAAGACGGAATACCTTCGACGTTCGCTCACCGATCAACGAATGCTGAAGCTCGTGGTGGTTGTAGTAATCATCGGTTAAGTCACTTAATCGGATAAGACCTTCTACGGTATTCGTCAATTCGACGAACATCCCGAAGCTGGTTACACTACTAATGATTCCATCGAATTCCTCGCCAATCTTATCGAGCATATATTCGGCTTTCTTGAGGTTATCGGTATCACGCTCTGCCTCGACTGCTGTCCGCTCACGCTCGGATGATTGCTTAGCTATATCAACCATTCGTTCTGCTAAGTATTCATGACGCTTATCCGATAACCTACCGTTCAGCAATATCTCGCGAATTACACGATGAATGACAAGATCCGGATATCGACGAATCGGAGAGGTGAAGTGCGAGTAGAATTGTGCTGCTAAGCCGAAGTGCCCCGTGTTCTCGGCATCATACTTGGCCTGCTTCATTGATCTCAGCATCACTGTGCTGATTACAGTTTCTTCCTTCGTGCCCTTAATTTCATCCAATAGCTTCTGTAGTGTTTGCGGATGCACCTTTGCACCCTTTACGCCTCTAATCACATAACCGAAATTCGCGGCAAACTCGATAAAGCGCATAAGCTTCTCGCTATCCGGGTCCTCATGGATTCGGTACAAGAATGGAACCTTCAACAGATAGAAGTGCTCTGCAACGGTTTCATTAGCCTTCAGCATAAACTCCTCAATCAGCATCTCTGCAACCGAACGATCTCTCTTCACAATATCGTAGGGCTTGCCGTTCTCATCGACTAGAATTTTGGCTTCGGGAAAATCAAAATCGATCGCCCCGCGACCCATTCGACCTTGTCTCAGTCGCTTGGACAGCTCGTTCATTAATTCAAAATCTGCTACTAAATCTCTATAACGCTCCATTAATTCTGGGTCACGATCAACCAATATCTTACGAACATTCGTATACGTCATACGCTCTACGGTACGAATGACACTGCTATAGATATCATGGTTAACAACCTTGGCTTGATCATCAATTTCCATCTCACAGGTTAATGTGAGTCGATCTACCTGAGGATTCAAGCTGCATATTCCATTCGATAATCGATGGGGCAGCATGGGAATAACGCGATCAACCAAATATACACTGCAGCCACGGTTATAGGCTTCTTCATCCAACCTCGATTTCTCCCGAACATAATAACCAACATCCGCAATGGATACACGTAACATGATATTCCCATTGTCTAAACGCTCAACTTGAACAGCATCATCCAAATCCTTGGCATCCTCACCGTCAATGGTAACGGTCCGTGTATGGCGCAAATCGCGACGATCCTGCATCTCTTCTTCGCTGATCGAATCAGGCGCACTATTCGCTTCTTCATTAACTTCATCTGGGAAGCTTTCTGGTAGCTGATGCTTACGAATAATCGAGAGGATGTCCACCCCAGGATCGTCCTTATGTCCTAGGATCTCGACAATTTCACCTTCCGCAGCTGCTCGCACATCCTCGGGATAATGAACGATCTGAACGACAACCTTCTGTCCGTTCACAGCGCCCATCATCGATTTCGTTGGGATGAAGATATCCTTACTAATTCTTTTGTCATCCGCATGCACGAATGTATAATGCTCTGTACTCTCCACGATACCGACGATTTGGGTGTTCGCCCGAGTAATAATACGAACGACTTCACCCTCCTGCTTGCCAGTGTTGCTCTTACCGGTAATACGAACGAATAATGTGTCATTATTCATGGCTCCATGCAGATCATTCGCGTGGATATATACATCCACCTGCGACTTGTCCTCTGGAATGAGGAAACCGAAGCCCTTGGCATGAGCCTGCAGACGACCACGTATCAAATTCATTCGCTCCGGCACACCATAACGGTCATTGCGGTTGCGATAGATCGATCCTTCCTGTTCTAGCTCCATAAGCACCTTCAACAATACCTTAAGCTCCTGCTTATCGGTAATATGTAGCTGTTCGCCTAGCTCTTGATATGTCATCGGCTTATATGCGGTATCCCGCATGAATTCGAGTATCTCTAATTCTGTGCGCATCTGATGCACCTCATTAATCTACAGTGTAGGATCCATTGAATAGATCACACTCTTAGTATACACAAAAAACAGCAGGAACAATAACTCCTGCCGTTAATCTCTTGTCAATAATTTCAATTATTCAGTAACGATGTAAGAAACGATTAGAGAGAGGATGATGAAAGCAGAAGCTAAACCCATCGTTAGGCGGGACAAGAACAATTCCAGTCCACGAGCCTTGGTCTTACCGAATAGATGCTCCGCACCACCAGTAATTGCACCAGACAATCCAGCGCTTTTACCCTTTTGTAGTAGAACAGCTGTTATGAGCCCTAGAGAAGCAATAATTAACAATACGTGAAAAGTAAGTCTCAACGATGACACCTCCATACAAGCTTAAGACAAATAATTTTGATTCTCAATTAAGACAGCATTTGTATTGTAACACAGACGCGGAAGGTTGACAACTAGATGACTCCCAGGTCTCCTAGGTCAGGTTGACTCCCAGGCTTCCTAGACGACACCAAGCGATTTCAAATAATCCATGCTCATCTTAATGCTCTCTAATGGAGGCCGTTCACATTGATCCTGTTCCACAAGATAATACTTAATACCAATGGCCTCAGCAATCTCGAATATGGCTGGATAATTGATAATCCCACGACCAACCTCGGCAAAATATCCACGTTCATCTGCTGTCATATCCTTAATGTGAACAATTGGACAGCGTCCCTTATATTGCTTCAGATAGCTCTTCGGATCTAATCCAGCTTTCTTCACCCAATATAAATCGAGCTCGGCTTGGAGCAAATCCGATCCAACCGCTCCGAAGATATGATCTAGAATGAATTTATCATCAATCTTATTAAATTCAAATTGATGATTATGATAGGCGTAGCCCAAACCTGCACGCTGACATTCTTCACCCACATAGCGGAATGCATCTAGATATGGCTGCAGCTCAGTCATGGAGGTCATCTTGTCGAGCGGAGCATAAGGAGTAACGATATATTCACTGCCAATTTCCTTGTTGTATTCAATCTGAAAGGCCAGCTGCGATTTCAATTTCTCCGGATCCAAGTAAGATAACCCAACGTGACTTGAACTAACACCTAGTCCAAGGTCATCCAGCACCTTCTTCAATTCCTTCGCAGGATGGTCTCCATATCCAGCAAATTCAACGACCTTGAATCCAATTTCCGCTACCTTCTTCAAGGTACCAATGAAATCCAAGCTAGTCTCATCGCGTAGCGTATATAATTGAATACCTACAGGAATTTTCGTCAATATAATCGTCTCCTCATTTATGCTCAGTGCTCTGATTATATCAGGTTGCCCTTGAATTGCTATAAAATTATTTGAATTTCTTTAAATTATAGAAGGCTTTCGTACCTGCATATTGAGCGACATCGGCTAATTGATCCTCGATGCGCAGCAATTGATTGTACTTAGCAACACGGTCCGTACGAGAAGGTGCTCCTGTTTTGATCTGACCAGCATTCGTAGCGACTGCGATATCAGCAATCGTGGTATCCTCGCTCTCACCGGAACGGTGTGAGATGATCGCGGTATAGCCAGCACGCTTAGCCATCTCGATCGCATCGAAGGTTTCCGTTAAGGTTCCAATCTGATTCACTTTAACTAGAATGGAATTACCGATGCCTTCATCAATACCACGCGACAGACGCTCTGTGTTCGTTACGAAGAGGTCATCTCCTACAAGCTGTACACGTTTGCTTAAGCGTTCGGTCAATAGCTTCCAACCAGCCCAATCATCTTCAGAGCAACCATCTTCGATGCTGATGATCGGATATTTGTCCACCCATGAAGCTAATAAATCTACGAATTCTGCTGACGTGAAGGACTTTCCTTCGCCTTCTAAGTGGTACTTGCCATCTCTAAAGAATTCAGTGGAAGCAACATCCATACCGAGGAATACATCGACACCTGGCTTGTAACCAGCTCTCTCGATAGCGGAGATGATCGTAGTGATCGCCTCTTCATTGGAACCTAGGTTCGGTGCAAAACCGCCTTCGTCGCCAACAGCCGTGTTCAAGCCCTTGTCCTTCAGTACTGCCTTCAGATTGTGGAAGATTTCTGCTCCAGTCCGTAGCGCTTCCTTAAAAGTAACGGCACCAACAGGGATGACCATGAATTCTTGCACATCAATATTATTATCAGCATGCTCGCCACCGTTAATAATGTTCATCATTGGAACTGGTAATTGTTTCGCATTAAATCCACCCAAATACGTATACAACGGAACCTGTAAAGCCTCAGCAGCAGCACGAGCAACTGCCATAGAGACAGCTAGGATCGCGTTCGCTCCTAGCTTTGCTTTATTCGGTGTTCCGTCAAGCTCGATCATCATGTTATCTACACTAACTTGATCTAATGCATCGAAACCAATAACCTCAGGGGCAATAATCTCATTCACATTCTCAACAGCCTTCTCAACGCCTTTACCTAAATAACGACCTTTGTCGCCATCTCTTAATTCAACCGCTTCGAATGCACCTGTTGATGCTCCTGATGGAACAA
>JBBDTA010000123.1:0-5167 GCA_040904605.1 Paenibacillaceae bacterium | reverse complement strand
TCCAGTGATCTTGAACGCATGGTGACGAGTCCCATCGGCTTCCATTGGAGGAACGCCATAATACAAGCGAATACGAGTACCTTACCAATCGATGCCGTAGTCCAATATTCGAAGAAGGTGTTGAATAATCCAATACCGAAGGCACCAATTACGGTTCCTACGAGCTTGCCGACTCCTCCGAGAACAACGACCATGAATGCATCTACAATATAATAAGTGCCTAGGGCAGGTCCGATCGGCCCCAGCAGCGACAATGCACATCCAGCGATGCCTGCAATTCCCGAGCCAATAGCGAAGGTCATTCCATCCACTCTACGTGTAGAGATACCTAGACAGGATGCCATCTCACGATTCTGCATAACCGCTCTCATATTACGGCCAGCGTGACTGCGGTATATATACATGTACATCATGAATAGAACGGAGATGACTAGCGCGATGATGAATAGACGTTTATAAGGAAGTACGAGTCCTTCGGTAACACTCCAGCCCCCATTAAGCCAGGTTGGACTTGATACAGCAACATTCTGTGCACCGAATATATTCCGAGCTAGCTGCTGCAGGATCATGCCTACACCCCAAGTAGCTAACAAGCTATCCAGAGGTCGACCATACAGAAACCGGATCAGGCAGAATTCTAACAAATACCCGATGAAGAAAGCGACGAGAAAAGCTGCGGGAATCGCGAACACGAAATAGTAGCTAAATACATTCTCAGGAAACATCGACTTAAATATATTCTGGGTTATATATGCGGCATAAGCACCGATCATAATGAATTCACCGTGAGCCATATTAATTACCCTCATCAGTCCGAACGTAATCGCTAAGCCTAATGATATAAGCAGGAGTATTGAGCTGATACTCACCCCGTTGAAGAGCTGGAGCAGCATAACATCCATAATTGTAGCCCCCTATTTCCCCCGAAAAATACACAGTAGTGCTGAATTCCCTAGAGTTGAGACCCCTTAATCAGCTAATAATCAAGGGGTCGCTCTAGCGGGAAATCTAACCTTTCTTTCTCTACTTGAACATGTGGAGAATACCTATTCTTGAAGCGCTGCGCCCCATGAATAACCTTTGAGGTATGGATCAGGCTTCACAGGCTCGCCGGAATTCCAAACTTCCTTGAACATCCCATCGGGTTGAACTTCTCCGATCCGAACTGTCTTATAAATGTGTTGATTATCTCCATCGATGGTTACCTTACCGCCTGGACCTGCGAATTCTAGTCCTTTGGCAGCTTCCTTCACTTTGTCTACATCCGTGGAACCCGCTTTCTCTACAGCAGCGGCCCAGAGATAAACCGCGATGTACCCTGCTTCTACTGGATCTGATGTAACGCGATCTGCCGCAGTGAAAGCTTTGTAAGCTTCTACGAATTTAGGATTCTCCGGTGTATCTGTCGTTTGGTAGTAGTTCCATGCTGCTAAGTGTCCAGCGAGTACGTCAGTACCAATACTGCGAATTTCTTCTTCAGCTACACTTACGGATAATACGATCATATCGTCGGCGGTTATGCCTGCATCTTGCATTTGCTTGAAGAAAGCCACATTACTGTCACCATTCAATGTATTGAAGATCACTTCTGGTTTAGCTTCTTTAATTTTACTAATGACGCTGCTGTACTCCGTATGACCAAGCGGCGTGTACTCTTCACCTACTAATTCGCCGCCCTCTTCCTTCAGCTGCTCTTTGATGATTTTATTAGCTGTACGCGGGAACACATAGTCTGAACCAAGTAAGAACATTTTCTTGCCATGGTTCTCTAGTAAGTATGTGACCGCAGGTACGATTTGTTGGTTAGTTGTTGCGCCTGTGTAGAAGATATTAGGAGAAGACTCTAGACCTTCATATTGAACGGGGTACCAGAGTAAAGCATTCAGCTCTTCGAATACAGGAAGCATCGCTTTACGACTTGATGAAGTCCAACCACCGAAAACAGTTGCTGCTTTATCTTGCGAAATGAGCTTTCTAGCCTTCTCTGCGAAGGTCGGCCAATCGGATGCGCCATCTTCAACTACAGCTTCAAGCTGTTTGCCTAGAACACCACCGGCAGCATTAATTTCTTGGATCGCCATCATTTCTGAATCCTTTACTGAAACCTCACTGATTGCCATTGTGCCGCTTAGGGAATGTAAGACGCCTACTTTAATCGTTTCTCCGGAAGCATCCGGTGTTTCATCCGGTGTCGCTGCTGCTGGCTCCTCTTCATTAGTAGCATTGTTATTGTTGCTCGAACAAGCCGCCAGTACCAAACTGAACACTAACATCACCATTAACAAACTACTCAGCATCGATTTCCTCATGCTTCTCATCCCACTCCCTCAAAAATATTGGTTTTCTCTGTGTATTCACGAACATTTAACCGGCTATCCCCCGTATTGTTCGTATTTTTATTATATGGGGGTAATAAATCTATGTCAATATATATTACATTAAGATTTGAATTTTGATGATTATCTTATGAAATTCGAAGGAGGTACGTCTTATATCTAACATATACTTTAATAAATTCAAACTTTATGTTATATATTATAACATAAAACTATTGGGAGGCTGCTAAATTGCATTTTACGGAACGCGAGAGGGAAAAGCTGATGATCAGCTATGCTGCCGATCTAGCTCGAAGGCGAAGTCAGCGCGGACTTAAGCTGAATTATCCCGAAGCAATGGCGATCCTAATCTCAGAGATCATGGAGGGAGCACGTGACGGGAAGTCCGTAGCCGAATTAATGGAATATGGCGGGACAATTCTTTATAGAAGAGATTGTATGGAAGGCGTGCCAGAGATGATCGGTGAGGTACAGGTTGAAGCCACCTTCCCGGATGGGACGAAGCTTGTCACCGTACATGAACCGATTCGAGAATAATCGAAAGCGAGGCGCATATCTGATGATTCCTGGGGAATACCGAATTGCTAAAGGTGAGATTATGATTAATGAAGGCCGCTCTACTTCAACTATTCTTGTTATCAATAAAGGTGACCGCCCGATACAGGTGGGCTCGCATTATCATTTCTATGAGGTGAATAAGAGCTTGGAATTTGATCGTCTGAGCAGCTTCGGTATGAGGCTGAATATTCCTGCGGGTACTGCGGTTCGGTTCGAGCCAGGGGAGGAAAAGCCAGTCGAGCTTGTACGAATCGGCGGACTGCAGCATGTATATGGTTTGAACGGATTGACCAATGGATCGACGGAGCTTCCCGAGGATACAACCTCTCTGCTGGAAAGGTTAGATCTATGGAAGGAGGGCACACGTCTGTGAGGAAGATGTCACGACACCAATACGCCTCCATCTTCGGTCCAACAACAGGAGATGCTGTCAGACTCGCTGACACAGAATTGTGGGCAATCATCGAACAAGATTACACGGTATATGGGGATGAATGTAAATTTGGCGGTGGGAAGGTCATACGTGACGGCATGGGACAGTCCGCTCGAGCCACACGCGCATCCGGCGTGCTAGACGTAGTCATTACCAATGCCATCATCATTGATCACTGGGGCATCGTCAAAGCGGATATCGGCATACGGGATGGACGGATTGTCGCGATTGGCAAGGCCGGCAACCCTGATACGATGGACGGCGTTCACCCCGATCTCGTCGTTGGTGCCTCCACTGAAGTTATCGCTGGGGAGGGACGGATCGTGACTGCTGGGGGAATTGATTCTCATATCCATTTTATATGCCCGCAGCAGATAGAAACCGCACTCGCCTCGGGCGTAACTACCATGATCGGCGGCGGAACCGGTCCGGCAACAGGAACGAATGCGACGACGGTTTCCCCGGGTGCATGGAACATCCATCGCATGCTTGAAGCAGCGGAAGCCTTCCCGATGAATATTGGATTTCTCGGTAAGGGAAACTGCTCGTTC
Source organism: Paenibacillaceae bacterium (assembly GCA_040904605.1). Lineage (GTDB taxonomy): Bacteria > Bacillota > Bacilli > Paenibacillales > UBA4045 > UBA4045. Next base: position 1,289 of record JBBDTA010000123.1, on the reverse strand, counting down.
CCGGAGCCTCTAGTTGAACAGATTGAAGCCGGTGCGATCGGCTTGAAGCTGCACGAGGACTGGGGAACAACTCCCGCCGCCATTGACCAATGCTTGACCGTTGCCGATCAATACGATGTACAGGTCGCTATTCATACCGATACATTGAATGAAGCCGGCTTCGTCGAGGATACATTAGCCGCGATTAATGGACGCACGATCCACACCTACCATACCGAAGGGGCTGGAGGCGGGCATGCACCTGATATCATCCGAGCGGCTGCCGAACTGAATGTCATTCCTTCCTCTACGAATCCGACACGACCTTATACCGTTAATACCATAGAAGAACACCTGGATATGTTGATGGTCTGTCATCATCTCGATAGCTCAATTCCGGAGGATATCGCATTCGCCGACTCGCGGATTCGACCTGAGACGATTGCAGCCGAGGACATTCTACATGATCTAGGTGTATTCAGTATCATCAGCTCGGATTCCCAAGCGATGGGCCGCGTGGGCGAGGTCATCATGCGAACCTGGCAAACGGCGGATAAGATGAAAAACCAACGCGGCGACCTACCCGAGGATGCGCGGAACGGTGGCGGAGATAACTTTCGAATCAAACGTTATATTGCAAAATACACGATTAATCCCGCGATCACACACGGCATCTCTCATCTCGTAGGATCATTGGAAGCAGGCAAATGGGCCGATCTGGTCCTCTGGCACCCCATCTTCTTCGGAGTGAAGCCGGAGATGATCCTGAAAGGCGGATTTATCGCCTACGCGCAGATGGGCGATCCGAATGCATCCATCCCAACACCGCAGCCGGTCTATGGGCGACCAATGTTCGGCGCTTATGGACGCGCACTATTCAGCACATCGATGATTTTTGTTTCTCAGGCTGCGTTCGATCTGAGGGTTCATGAGCAACTCGGCCTGAACAAGCGAGTTGAGCCCGTGAAGCATTGCCGAGCTATTGGCAAGAAGGATATGATCCACAACGATCAGACGCCGAAGATTGAGGTAAACCCCGAAACCTACGAGGTGCTCGTCGATGGACAGCTCGCTACCTGCGAGCCAGCCTCGAAGCTGCCGATGGCGCAGCGGTACTTTATGTTCTGATGGTGAGGATGAAGAGGCCGGGCGGCAAAGTCCTCTACAGCGCCACGATTGAGCCTAATGTATGAATTAGAGTACTCAAAGTCCTCTACAGCGCCACGATTGAGCCAAATGTATGAATTAGAGTACTCAAAGTCCTCTACAGCGCCACGATTGAGCCTAATGTATGAATTAGAGTACTCAAA
>JBBDTA010000122.1:0-5175 GCA_040904605.1 Paenibacillaceae bacterium | reverse complement strand
TAAGTACTAAGAAGATTTATATAAGCATGTTGATAATCGAATAGTCAGTTGACTAGCTTCTTAATTGTTCCTAAAAACCAGTGGGAGTCATTAATATGGATTGTATTTCTGGAACACAGCCAAAAAAATAGACTCTAGATAAAAGCTATCCAAAAAAGCGGAACGCCTACGGTAATTAACCGTTGACCTCCGCTTTTTGACGATATCACGCAGCTACAAGTACCTCTATGCTGTTGACTGTTGCTCTTCTTGCAATAAAGCTCTAAATCTATCCCCAGATAGCACTTCTTCCAACTGCATAATATCCAACGAGCTCCCAAAAACATGCTGTTTACTTCTTAATAACTCCCTCGTCCGCTGAGTTAATTCATCCAATATAAAACTGTTCTCATTCATCAGCTGTTCCGTTGTTACCATGCGCCGATCAATGATGCCAAGCCGCGTTAGACCCGCATCCATCATCGTAGAAACGATACTTATGGCTTGTTCAAAATCATTCCTTGATCCGGTACTCCGATCCCCATAGAATATTTCCTCTGCAGCGGAACCACCTAGTGCTATCATGATCTGATGCTCCAAGAATGACTTGGTATACAAGTATTGCTCCTTCTGTGGATTATGACGCACATAACCTAATGCTTGCCCTCGCGGGCTTAATGACACTTGTGAGACTGAACCTGGTCTGACGATCTCAGCAACCAACGCATGTCCGAGTTCGTGCACAGCAACACGGTCACGCTCCTCCTTGGTGCTCTCTCGATCCGTTTTCTCACCCATCATAACCTTATCAATGGCCAATGATAGGTGCGCTTGCCCTATCTTCTGGAGGTCTTCTCGCATCGCATAGATTGCCCCTTCATTCATCACCGCTTCAAGCTGCGCGCCTGAGAAGCCGAAGGTTTCCGCTGCGAGTTTCTCTAAGTCAACATGATCTTCTAATGGCTTATTCTTAGCATGGATTCGTAGAATATGAAGGCGTCCCTTCTTATCCGGAAGATCGACCTCTATCTGACGATCGAAGCGTCCCGGACGCAGAAGTGCAGGATCAAGCATTTCCTTGCGATTCGTTGCCGCAATTAAGAGAATACGAGGTGTCTCTTCACTATCGATGCCATCCATTTCCGTTAATAATTGATTCAGGGTTTGATCATACTCTTTTTGCTGACCACCGTCTCGTTTACCACCTATGGCATCGATCTCATCAATGAAGATGATCGCACTTTCCTTCTCTTCTTTGGTTGCACGCTGACGTGCATCCTTGAATAAATCACGAACACGACTCGCACCCACACCAACATACATCTCCACAAACTCACTGCCAGACGATGCTAGAAACACTGAACCTGTGAATTGTGCAGCTGCTTTAGCAAGTAATGTTTTCCCTGTCCCAGGAGGACCCGTTAGTAGTATGCCTTTCATCGGACGGATACCGAAATGATCAGTTTGATCTCTTTTGATTAGAAAATCTAAACCCTCAGTTAATTCCTTCTTGGCTCTCTCTTGCCCACCAATATCGTCGAATGACAGATAGGCAGGTGATTTCGTCTTATTCCTGCGATTATTTGTCATCGCCCCATTGCTGCGCATTCTCGTATAGTAGAATATAACGAACAGGACTACACCCGCGAATAACAATGGGACGACATTCACTTGAATGAACAACAAGAATACAATCACAACGGGGATAAACCCAATTACAATCTCTTTGTTATAGCGACTCATTGTTCCACACCCCCAACTCTATTGGAGTGCGAGGCAATACAATATATTTATGATAGGGGCCTTCATTCAGGTGAACATAAACATTGTCAGCATCAATTTCGGTTTGAACCTTTAACCCATTCGTTCCTGCTGCGAGCTCCTTCAGACTTTTTGGAATATCCGCATATTGCCGGGTTTCCATAGCTTGTGCAACACTGAATAAAGCTTCAGACCACCATTGATCTAACTGATCGGAGGATTGACTCTCCAGATCAATCGTAAGGCTTCTATTACCGGTTACAGACTTACTCTTCTTATTTATTTCCTCATAAACAGAACGCAACTTTGCTTCATCCGATAATTGCAATGTCAGATTAATGGTTTTTCGATCCAATTGTATATCTGATTGAACAATGCCTGGAATACCTTGAACGATTTCTTCAATAGGGCTCTTAACCATAGTATTCTGATATACGAACCATCCTCCGAAGAGAAGCGCAGAGCTTATGAGAACTGTCGAAAGAATTGGTACTGGACGCAACTTCATATCCGAAGCTCCCCTCTCTATACATCATGATTGATATATCATTAGTATAGCACAGGGTATATACGAAACGTTGATGTAAAGAATGCCAAAGCCCGAACCAATCGGCTAATCCTCCAAGCTTAGCGTATACGTATCCAACCATTCACCATCTGCAAAATTGTAGAAATCATAATAATGTCGCACACCATCGTTCTCTTTCTTCTTGTAGAACACTTCCCATATCCATAGCTCCCCAAGCTTTCCAGGAGTAATGTGCACGAAAGTAACAGCTCCCTGACGCTCAACAACTTGCTTACGTATGGTTGATTTGGAAACCCCTTCGGAGGCTTTCTCCTCATGTATTTCCTCTTCCTCGTCACCTACCCACACCAACAATTTCTCGCCATCTATATTATTCCCGAATAATACGGTATAATTCGTTGCTCCGGCGAAGAATTCTACATGGTCAACCTCTGTCAGAGTTGATTCTTGAAGTGCCCGATCAATCGCTTCTCTCTCTGCTACGGTAAATCCATCTTTGGCCGAGAAGTAGAACCATGTGACCAAGATCAAGAAACTAGTCATTATACCTACTATGATCACAGTCGACTTTTTCATTGTTGTAACAATCCCTGAAAGCTCTTCTCTGCATCGAACATAACACGCTCTATATCCAAGGTGAGTAACTCCTTCTTCCGCATAACCCAGCGTCCGTTAATGCATACATCTGTAACATCTGAACCAGAAGCACTATAAACCAAATGTGACACTATATCTGTCCTCGGTATAAAGTGCGGCTGATCCGTATCGATAGCAATGAAGTCAGCTTTATAACCAGGGCGAAGCATCCCGACTTGATCTAACCAGATGGAACGAGCACCATCAATTGTTCCCATCTTTAAGGCATCCAGAGCTGGAATAGCTGTCGGATCACCTGATACTCCTTTGTGAATTAAGGCCGTTAACCGAATTTCTTCAAGCATATCTAAGTTATTGTTGCTTGCCGAGCTATCTGTACCTAATGATACAAGTACCCCCGCTTGGCGAAGCTGAACCAGTCTTGCTACACCACTTGCTAGCTTCAAGTTACTGCCTGGGTTATGAGAAACATGAACATGATGACTAGCCAGAATATCGATTTCATCATCATTCAAATGTACAGCATGGGCTAATAAACAAGGACGACCGAACATGCCTAGCTTCAATAAGTGCTCAACAGGACGGACCCCATACTGTTGAACATTCAAATCCACTTCCTTCTGAGTTTCCGACATGTGTGTATGTATGGGTAAATTCAAATCTGTAGCCGCTTCTACAACCTTCGCAATAAAATCTGGTGGACACGTATAAGGTGCATGAGGTGACATCATAGTCGTTATTCGACCTTCTGCCGCACGATGCCAATTTCTGGCGAAATCCGTAGCTTCCTTCAGCTTCGACTGTTGTAATTCAACAGGATATCCAATGATTCCCCTTGTCAGGCAAGCGCGCATACCTGTTTGCTCAACAGCTGCTGCAACCTCATCCATCTTATCGTACATATCCACGAAGCTCGTTGTACCACTTCGAATCATCTCAGCGATCGATAACATGGTCCCTGCGCGGACATCCTCTTTGGTAAACTTTGCTTCCATCGGCCACATTTTCTGTTCTAACCACACCTGCAAATTTAAATCGTCGGCGTAACCCCGTAACAGGGACATAGCAGCATGACCATGCGTATTCACGAATCCAGGCAAATAACAACGACCTGTCCCATCTATAATAGTATCTGCCTGTGCTCTAAGCTCTTCCATTTGTTTGCCTATATAAGTAATCATATCGTTCTCTATCATCATGGCGCCATTCATAATAATGGGTAATTGATCATCCATAGTCACGAACGTTCCATTACTAATTAACGTCTTTGTCATCTCTTATTACATCCCTTCAACATTGGCTGGAATTTAACGAGCGCTTAATCTAAGAAACTCAATCTAAGAAATAAGCTAAGCTTTGTAGCTCTGTCGTAAAATCTGCATGATGCACACGGATCTCAACAGGCACCTTAATGATGGCTGGAGCAAAATTAAGAATGGCTTCAACACCAGCTTCAACGAACAGATTGGCCACTAGCTGCGCTTCCTGAGCAGGTACGGTGATAATACCGATCCGTATTCCCTTTTGCTTAATAGTTTCGGACAATTCCTGCATCGGCTGTACCGTGATATTATGAATGTTCTCACCGATTTTTGACGGAGCTGCATCGAACACTGCACAAATTTTCATATGATCCTTTAAGTATGCATTATAATTGCACAGAGCATGTCCCAAATTACCTGCGCCCACAAGAGCAACATTGATCATCTTATCAATTTTGAGAATCTGCCTTATTTTCTCGATCAAGTAATTCACATCATAGCCGATTCCCTTCTTACCGAACTCCCCAAAATAAGCCAGATCCTTACGAATTTGTGCTGGGTTCAAATCAAGCTTTGTCCCGAGGTCCTGAGATGAAACAGTTTGAACGTTCTTCATGCTAAGCTCGTCTAGATACCTTAAGTAAACGGGTAGTCTTCTCACAACAGCATCAGAAATTTTCAAGGTTTTCAATGTGCATTCTCCCCTTCACGGTCATGAATTTTTATATCTAGCTTCATCCATTCCTGAATTCTTGGAACCAATTGATCTGTTGGAAGATGCTCAATTTTCGGTCCAGGTAAGGAATATAAGAAGTATTTGCCATAGGACGTATCAATTACCCGGGTATCATAGATAATAACGATGCCTCTATCCTGTGATGTTCTTACCAATCGCCCGAAGCCTTGCTTAAAGCGGATTACTGCTTGTGGAACAGATAGCTTTATGAATGGGTTCTTATTCTTTCGCTTGATTGCATCATTCTTCGCTTCTACAAGTGGATGGTTAGGTGGCTGGAAGGGCAGCCTCACGATCGCTAGACAGCTTAA
>JBBDTA010000121.1:2557-5179 GCA_040904605.1 Paenibacillaceae bacterium | reverse complement strand
CTTCCTTCTTACCATAAACGACATTCTTATTACGCAATACAGACAGCTGCTGCGACACGGCTGACCCTTCTGATCCGAGTATGCTTTGCAGTTCATTCACATTCTTATCGCCAACGCTAAGGACTTCAAGTATTTGGATCCGCATCGGGTGTCCTAATGCCTTGAAGAAATCAGCTTTGAATTGCTGGATATTCTGACTCATTGGTCTGCTCCTTTACTCGTAAACTTCTGAATATATGAATATAGTAGCATAGTCCACGAATGATTGATATCAAGCACGGAAAGCCCACTGGATGGGATCAAGCAAGGTTGTCATCCGATGATATCTACTGTATAATTTTTATTAATATCTAAATATATGAATATATGAATGGAGACATACATTGCAGATTGTCAGCAGGTTAATGGTTATTGATCAAGGTGTTCAATACCTCCAAGACATGGGAGCCGATCACGTTTGTAAAGTGTGTATATCTAATGGAGGCTCTTGCTGCAGCGGCTGTCGGCATCTTACAGATGGTGTCGGATGTCAGCTTCGCAATACAAGCTGCACCGCATGGTTGTGTGGATTTCTTAAGTATGTGTTATATGAGATGGGTCTGTTGCAGGAATGGAATGATTTCTGGGATCAGGTGCCCGGTCAGGATTTCCGTGAGGATTTCACACCGGCATTTATTAATATTCGCCAACCATTAGTCAGCCACAATATTCAAGCCCTTAGCATGGCACTCGCTGCTGATCTGGACAAACTCTCCCGAACTCACATTGGTATTAATTTTATTGCCCTCCGCGAAAGAATCGATAAGAACATTAACCAGATTTACCTGCAAAAGTATCCTAAAAAACAAACCAAATATAAAAGGAATATCCTGATATTATCCCATCACTTTCCACAGTTCAAGACTGCATTAGCCCACTATCGTACGAATGGATTCTCAGAGCTCTAATACTACTCACTCCATCTTGGCCTAAGAAACCTTCCGAATAATAGGAGTCCGGTTCACATAATAAATGCTAATAAGAATCAATACAAGCCCGATCATGAGTGAAATCGTAAATGGTTCATCCATGAATAGCGTACCGATCAGTATGGCCACGGATGGAATGAGGAAGGTGTAGGATGCCATCTTGCTTGCTTCACCGGCAAGGATGAGCTCGAAGAATACAAGCCAACCGATACCAAGAACCAATACCGAGATAAACAATAGACACAGGATAAAGGTTGGATTCCAGTCAATATCTGACCAGCTTTCGAAGCTAGTACCCACAGCCGTCATAACCAGTCCGCCTACGATAAATTGCAGAGTCACGAGCCAGATGGGGTCAACAGCCGACCCTGTTTTTTTTACATATACGGTTCCTAACGCCCAACTAAGCGCAGAGCCCAAGGCAAGCAGGATACCCATGACAGAGATATGACCCGACAAACCAGCACTACTAATAATACTAACACCTGAGAAACCCAGAATGAGTCCCAAGATTTTCAAGCCATACATCGCCTCCCCAAGCCACATCCATGAAAAAATACCGACCAGCACAGGTTGAAGGAATATGATGGCAGAGAGTAGACCTGACGGCATGTAAGTCAGTCCGATCGTATGCATACCATGATACATGATAACATTCAACAAAGCGGAGATCAGATAGATCGACCATGTTTCTTTGAAATTCAGCCGTTTGTATCGCGGGATAGCAATAATCAATAAAACTAAGCCACCTAATAAAGTTCGGATTCCTGAGAAGAGTATCGGTGGCGTGTAAGACAGGGCAATTTTGGAAAAAGGCCAATTCAATCCCCATACTGTAATTAAGAACGCGATCAGCAGAATGGTTTGTGTACGGGAAAATTTTCTCATGGTGATACTCCTCTTATTTTCTCATACGGGCATTATACCAGTTACATCGTCTAGATGAGAAGAATACATTAATTGTACCAGCACGTCCTGAGGATTGGAGGTTGTATATGATTGAGCGAACCTTATATTTATTCGATGCGATCGACAAGGCCTCTGTTCGAACGGTTATTGAGAACATCATAAAAATTAACAAGCTAGATGATGACAATGATAAGAAAGAAAAGGATTATAAGCGTCTTCCGATCGATATCATCATTAATAGCAAGGGTGGAAATGTGTACGATGGGCTTGGTCTGATTAATGTGATTGATAATAGCAAGACAGCTATTCATACGTATGTGTATGGACTTGCAGCAAGCATGGGTTTGCTGATCGCCGTTAGTGGTCATCGGAGATTTGTCGGCAGACTGAGTACATTGATGTATCATTCTGTCTCTAATACGATCGGGGGTAAATTAGAGCATTTGAAAAATCGACTTGATGAAGTACAACGATTACAGAATATCTACGACCAGTACTTATTATCGAGAACCCAGCTTGAGATAGGCCAACTTATCAGCACACAAGAACATAAACGTGATTGGTTTATCAGTCCGGAGGAAGCTTTAGAGTGGGCAATTGTTGATGAGATCGTGTGAATGAGCTGACTTTTTCGGATCGTCATACCGAATGATGTTAGTATGATATAATGTTATAATCCTACTGGAGGTGATTGGTATGTATTTGTACGAGAGTAAAATCGGCAAGAAATATCAAACCGTTGTCC
>JBBDTA010000121.1:0-2457 GCA_040904605.1 Paenibacillaceae bacterium | reverse complement strand
AATGACCGAGATATTAGTAGGCCCTTATAAAACCAAAGACTACAAGCTAATTGAGGAATATCGTTCAACTTTACTCCATTTCCCTAACCTCACATTTCGCGAAATGGACTTCAATATTGCCAACAAAGCTGCTCAGTGCAGAGCTGAGTACGGATTGAAAACACCAGACGCTATCCAACTAGCTACTGCGATATTGGAAGAAGCTGATGTGTTCATTACGAATGATCTAGATTACAAGAAAGTGGTCTTCCCTGTTATATTCTTATGAATCATTACCCTGCCACATACTTCTCAAAATCATCACACAGCTTATTGACCAAGTCGTCCATTTCTTTGAAGAAATAATCCCCGACTTTCACACGGTAGATCGCTCGATACCGTCGGTATATCTTGGCAAAGTCATCATAGATTTCATCCTCAGATACATGTGATCTCATCTTTACCATTAATCGTATGCCTTCACTTTCATTTCGTATAAACCCAAAGAAATCCACAATCTTGGATTCGAATTCCTGAATTAGCAAACCCGTTTTAGCCTCATTCTCATTGCGCGCTTCAATAATAGCAAGAATATCAAATTTGTGCCCATATCCTGTCCTACTTCCATCAGCAATGACGGTAGGTTTTTTCTTCTTCTCCTTGATTTCCCCCGTATCAACTTCAATAATGCCAATCTGATTGTCATAATAAACCTCGATCGGGTCCTTTACATCCTCACTGCGGTGCATCATGTTATACAGTGTATTGAACTTCCGCCAGAACAACAGAAAACTCGACTCGCTATATTTGGTGTCCAACTCAATCACGTATTCAATGCGGTTTAGTATGGTAAAATATTGCGCTGCCTTCGCTTTGGTGTCCGCCGTACGGATTGGGTTTGCATCTATGTACTTTTTCAAGCTACTTTCATAATCCAGATAACTTTCTGGGTCATTACGCTTCGTTTGGTCTTTATGGATAGCCATAAAAACAGCATAGAACTTATCATATGTATCTGATTTCTTCAATTCTACGAGTAATAGATCGAGCACCTTCTTGTCGCCGAAAGGGTCGAAGTCGCTAACTACCACATCAGAGAAGTGTTCAAAGGCAGCTTTAATATGATGCACATTAACGTTGTTATAAGAGAAATCGACAATCTTGCAGTCGTTCTTGTATTTGGTAGTTCGGTTCACACGGGAAATCGTCTGAATCGCACTAATACCTCTAATCTCTTTATCCAAAAATAACGTATGCAGCTTCTTCTCATCAAATCCGGTTTGTAGCTTGGCTACCACGATCATGAGACCGTTTTTCTTCAACGCATAGTCTTCCAGTACCTTCTCTTCACTCAGACCACCGTTCAGACTTGCGGCACTCTGCTCGTCCTGATTGCTTGAATACACAACATGGATTGGCGCTTCCGCATATTTTTCATACTTTGTATCTTGAACAAGTGCATTGAAGTGTTTAGTCACCGCATGCTGATACGCAATCGCCGCTTTAATGGAATGCACAGCCAGCATAGCTTTACCTGTTCCACGTATTTGACGATACACATCCTTGACCAGTAAATCCGCCACATATTTAGCAATCGCATCAATACGATCACGGTTCTCATACACCTGCTTCTTCTGAGCATCCTTATATTCTTTCTCGGTGAAGCCTTCCAGCGAATTGCTGGGCAGATCGAATAACATCTTCGAAGCTACAGGGACAATATTCTTTAACGGATTTAGGATAAAACCGTCCTCGATCGCTTCTTTCATCGAGTAGGAATCGAAAGGTCGCCACAACTTCTCACTCTCTGCATAACCGCTGAATTCACCAAAACGTGCAAGCGCATGGTCATCTGGTGTTGCAGTAAATCCGATGATTAGATTTTTCTTTCGCCTAGACTCCGCATATTGGGCATTATGATCAAAGGGCGCCTGTAATTCGTCAAAGATACTCAACATCTCCTCATTCTGATCACCGCCATGAGATCTGTGAATTTCATCGATCAAGAAGACAATGCGCATCTGGGCTAGCTTCTGTACAACTTCGGCATCGAGCATGTCCCGTACAGAACCAAATTTTTGTAGATTCACGATGACTAATCGAGTATCCGTTTTTAACGCATCTTGAAAGGTTTTCTTGTTACTGGCTTCAACATACATACGGTTATCTATGTTCATATTAAGCATGAGCGAATCAATTTGTCCTCGTAACTGCAAGCGGTCCACCACAATCATGATCTTGTCATACACATACTCGCCATCACGACGTAAGTCTTTCAGTTGTAGAGCAGACCAGCCTATGATATTGGATTTACCGAAGCCCGCTGCATACTGCATCAGTAAAGAATACACATTCTTATTGTTAGAATAAGCCCTTCGTTTTTCTAACAACTCCTTCTTCTTCGCTTCGGACACGCCCGTCAATTGTTTATCTAGCATCTTCTCAAAATAATCATCTTCATGCTCATGTGCTAAAAAT
>JBBDTA010000120.1:0-5183 GCA_040904605.1 Paenibacillaceae bacterium | reverse complement strand
CGACGGAGCCTTTTTTCTTGCCCAAGATCGCCTTACCTACTGGGCTTTCATTGGATATCTTATTCTCCGACGGATTGGATTCTGCGGTACCTACAATCGTATATTGTACGGTTTCGCCGTATTCCATATCCTTGACGTTCACCTTCGAACCAATACTAACTACATCTGTATCGATTTCGTCATTATTGATAATTCTGGCATTGCGCAGCATTTTCTCCAGCATAATTACTCGACCTTCGATGAAGGCTTGCTCATTCTTAGCATCCTCGTACTCAGAATTCTCACTGATGTCGCCGTAGCCGATCGCTACTTTAATACGCTCCGCTATTTCGCGTCGCTTCACTGACTTTAACTGCTCTAATTCGTCTTCTAGCTTGATGAGACCTTCCGCAGTAAGAATTACTTCTTTTTCGGCCATCTTATGTCCCCCGTCTTGCACGTATTTTTGAGATCTCGTTTAATATATATTTCCTCTTAAGGATAGCATGACACTATTGTGTAATTTAGGAACTTTATTTGGATGATTATATTTCATGCTATAGAAAAAGTCAATCTATGCCATGGATACAAATTCGGCTGAATCCGACACCTCATCCATACCAGCGGCCGACCTCACATAATCATGCAGGAGCTCTACCATTCGATCACGACCGGTTTCTTCCATCACTTTATCCTTCACTCTAGCCGTATCTGGAAGACCCTTGAGGTACCAAGCCAGATGCCTGCGCATTTCCTTCACGGCAATAGGCTCCCCCTTGAGCGCAACAAGCCGGTCCATATGCAGAATGGCGATACGAATCTTCTCTTCGGCCGTTGGATCCGGCGGTAATTCACCTGTCGTCAAGTATTGTACAGTGCGGTATAACATCCACGGATTACCTAGTGCAGCACGTCCGATCATGACACCATCACATCCGGTAAGATCGAGCATACGCTTAGCATCCTCAGGGGTGAATATGTCACCGTTACCGATGACAGGAATAGATACTGCGGATTTGACATCCTTAATAATGTTCCAATCGGCTACGCCTGTATACAACTGCTCCCGCGTTCGACCATGAACACTAACCGCCTGACCGCCCGCATTCTCTATCGCTTGTGCGTTACGCACAGCATATATATGCTCGGAATCCCAGCCTATGCGCATCTTCACAGTAACAGGCTTATCCACCTCTTTCACCACAGCAGCTACCATCTCTTCAATCTTGGATGGATCTAGCAGCCACCTAGCTCCTGCATCACACTTCGTTACCTTCGATACAGGACATCCCATATTGATATCAATGATGTCCGCATTCGTATTCTTATCTACATATTTCGCAGCGGCGACTAAATTTTCCTTATCCCCACCAAAAATCTGCAGGCTGAGCGGCTTCTCCCGTTCATCTACATACAGCATATCCATCGTACGTTGATTCCCGTGAACGATTGCGTTCCCGCTTACCATCTCCGCGCAGACGATACCACAACCAAATTCCACAGCGATTAAACGAAACGCCGGATTACATACCCCTGCCATCGGAGCGAGAACCACATTATTCTTCGCTGTAACATTACCTATCTTCAGCATGATTTGCACCACCTTTCTAAAAATTAATGATTTATATTATTGGCCTAACAATTCATCTTGGTCGATATTGAGCACTTCCCCGATCTTCTGCAGTATGTGCTTATCGGGTCTTCTCGTCCCTCGTTCAATAGAGCCTAGGATGGCGATCGATACGCCTAGCAATTCCGACATCTCGTCTTGGGTGTAGCCTTTTAATTTGCGAAACGCCCGAATTCGGAGCGCCAATTGGTCTTTAGCCATAGATGCACGTCTTCCTTCCCATCTGTATGATCATATGCCTGAAGGATGGAGAGATGATCTGGTACTTCATCCTGCTCCCAAATCTCGATAAGAGGAATCAACACAAAGGCTCGTTCCCGTATACGGGGATGAGGTAGCTCCAACCGATCATCTTGCATAGATATATGACCATATATCAACAAATCCAGATCAATCGTACGCGGACCCCAGCGAATATCCCGTACCCTGCCTAGGGTTTGTTCAACCTGCAACAACAGCTCCAGCAGCTCCAGAGGATTTAATTCCGAACGAACTGCCACCACCATATTCAGAAAATAAGGCTGATCCGTCAACCCCACTGGCGCGGTTTCATATAAGGAAGAGCAGCGTTCAACGGTCACCGCTGAATGACGATGCAAGCTCTCCACGGCCTGATATATATATTGCTGACGATCACCCAGATTCGAGCCCAATCCAATATAGACCATCATCAGGATGTGCGCCTTCTCAGGATATCCACAGTCACGCCATCAAAGTGGACATCAAACGGTGGATGAGGCTTTGTTACGCAAACTTGAACTTCACTCACTATAGTATAAGTGTGGAGCAGTGTGGACGCAATGTGCTCAGCTAAAGCTTCGATGAGCTTGAAAGGCTTGCCCTCCACCAATAATTTCGTTTGGTTATAGACACTAGCATAATTTACAGTTAGCTCTAAATCATCCTTGCGGCCTGCTTCTTGAAGGTCCAATACTAAAGTTAGATCTACATAGAATGCCTGTCCCAGCTTGTTCTCTTCCGGGAATACACCATGAAAGCCATAGAAACGCATACCCTTTAATATGATACGATCCATCCCGCTTCACCTACTCTTTCCTATCCGTAACTACCCAAGCCTACGACGAGTTATAGCATCCGTCATTCGTGCAACACGTGATATCGCCTGTACATCATGTACCCTCATAATATCACAACCTTGCGTAATCCCCAGAACGACCGTTGCAGCGGTACCCTCCAACACGTCGTCTGCGGGTAACCCAAGCGTCCGCTGGATGAAGCTCTTGCGTGATGTTCCAAGTACAACCGGATAGCCTAATTCGCTTATATAGTCGAGGTTGCTCATTAATTGTATGTTATGATCCATAGTTTTGGCGAATCCGATGCCAGGATCGAGAATGATCTGCTCCTTGATTATACCTGCATGCTCAGCTAGTTGAATGCTTTCCTGCAAATCAGCAATCACATCAGGGATGAAATCGTTGTACTGCGTGGCCTTGCGATTATGCATGAGAATAATGGGGCTATTGAACTGCTGTGCAACTCGCCCCATCTCTGGATCTTCCTTGAGCCCCCAGATATCATTCAATATATGTGCTCCAGCTGTAAGCGCATGACGTGCAACCGCTGATTTATACGTATCTATAGATATCGGGACGCTAACTGATGCACTGACAGCTTCGATGATCGGGATGACCCGCTTCAGCTCTTCCTCGATATCCACCTTCATAGCACCAGGACGTGTTGATTCTCCGCCGATATCGATGATATCCGCTCCTTCAGCTACCATAAGAACAGCTTGATCAATTGCAGCTTGGATCGTATTATACTTGCCGCCATCTGAGAACGAATCAGGTGTCACATTCAGAATACCCATAATGAGTGTTCGTCGACCTAACTCTAGCTTCCGTCCTCGACAGTCCAATGTGCGGATCACATTCATAAGTGGCCTCCTGATATGGCATGGCGATAGTGTTCCCTCAAACGTAGGGTTATTGGCTCGACGCTCCCCGCATTACCTCTCGTCCATACTACTGTTCCATGAGGATCGTACATACAGTTAACAGGAACGATTTCTTGAATAGAATTGGTTATAAAAATATCCTCAGCATGACAAAGCCACTCCCAGCTATAACAGCCTTCCTCATAAGGGATATCTAGCTCATCCGCTAAATCTAAGATGAACGCACGTGTAACACCCGGTAAAAGTCCTGTATCCACCGAAGGTGTACACAATAAACCTCGTTTAATGAAAAATAAGTTACTCACAAGTCCCTCAGTCACATGATCTGATGCATTCAAGAACAACCCTTCCGCACCAGCGGCCCAGGGGTACTGCTGCAGCTCTCTTACACCCAGAATATTGTTCATATAATGAAAAGACTTCATCCGCAAGGAACCCTCAGGTGTATTCCGACGAAGCTGAAGAAGCTGCAACGGCTTGCCCTGAGCACCACGCTCTGGCAGGGACTTCGCATAGATGATCTCGGTAGGCTGAACATAATCCCCAACGGGAAGACCTAATGGCTCTGCACCTGCAGAAATGGAAAGACGGATATATCCATCTGTTAGTGAATTGGCGCTTAGAACCTGCTCGATCTTCGTTCGGAGCTCCTGAGGCTGTGGAATGTACGCAATGCCGAGCTCATCACAGCCAGCAGACAATCTCCCCAGATGCTCTTCAAGCAGAAACGGTATGCCCCCGTAGGTACGGAACGTCTCGAATAAACCAATACCGTAAAGAAAACCATGATCGAATACAGAGATCACAGCTTGATTTT
Source organism: Paenibacillaceae bacterium (assembly GCA_040904605.1). Classification (GTDB taxonomy): domain Bacteria; phylum Bacillota; class Bacilli; order Paenibacillales; family UBA4045; genus UBA4045. The sequence continues at coordinate 836 of JBBDTA010000120.1, read as the reverse complement.
CATCCATAAGTGCTCCATTCACGCTAACAATCATCGTCTTACTCCCCTCTTGCCGATACCGCCTTCGCACCGTTCAGAAAGTTACTAAGGAGCTGGTGTCCATGTTGCGTAATAATGGATTCCGGATGGAATTGCACACCTTCTACTGCGTATTCTTTGTGCCGCAGGCCCATAATGATCCCATCTTCGGTTTCCGCACTAATCTCTAAGCAATCCGGTAATGTCTCACGGCGAACGATCAAGGAATGGTACCGAGTAGCTGTGAAGGGTTCAGGTAATCCCGCAAAGATCGATTTGCCATCATGATGAATCTGCGAGGTTTTCCCATGCATCATAAGCGGTGCGCGAATGACTTCACCACCAAAAGCTTGCCCAATTGCCTGATGTCCCAGACAAACACCTAGAATTGGAATTTGTCCTTTGAACCGATCGATGAGAGCCAGACTGATACCGGCCTCATTCGGTGTACAAGGGCCAGGGGAGATCAGGATATGATCGGGGTTCATTCGTTCGATATCATCTAAGCTGAATTCATCATTCCGCTTAACGATGGGTTGTTGATGAAGCTCACCGAGATATTGAACCAGATTGTAAGTGAACGAATCATAATTATCAATAACCAGGATCATTACGTCACCTCTTATTTATAGTTGCTGAAGCATATTGTACAGCCTTCCATAAAGCTTTTGCCTTATTCAGCGATTCGGTGTATTCACGTTCTGGATTGGAGTCGATGACGATTCCCGCACCTGCTTGAACATGCCCGATTCCATCTACTGCAAGTAAAGTTCGAATAACTATATTAAATTCCATATCGCCATTATAGTCAATCCATC
>JBBDTA010000119.1:0-5188 GCA_040904605.1 Paenibacillaceae bacterium | reverse complement strand
TACCGCATACATTTCTCTTATAACGATTAAAGCTCCGAAAGGGGAGATGTGCCTTGAAAATCAATGCGGTGTTCGAAGGGGGTGGGGTGAAGGGAATAGCCATTGTGGGTGCCGTTCAAGCGGCCGAAGAATTTGGATTTGAATTTAATGAGGTTGCCGGTACCTCATCTGGCGCCATTATCGCATCACTGCTGGCTGCAGGTTATACCTCACAACAAATAAAGCAACTGATCCTGGATACACCCTTCCAGCAATTCGTGAAGACGAAGACACATTTGTTAGGATCAACTTTACATTTGCTACTCAAGAAAGGTCTCTATTCAGGGGACCCGCTAGAGCAATGGGTATATCAACAGCTTGCCAAGAAAGGTATTTATACATTCGCAGATCTCCCTGCAAGAAAGCTTCGCATTATAGCCTCAGATATAAGTGAGGGCAGGTTAATGGTTCTGCCCGACGATTTGCCCCTCTATGATATTGACCCTTCAACGTTCTTAGTATCGCGCGCCGTTAGGATGAGTGCGAGTATACCTTACTTTTTTGAGCCCGTCCTGATTAGAAAGAAGAAAGCAACTCCCATCTATATTGTTGATGGAGGCTTGCTTAGTAACTTTCCACTTTGGATCTTCGATAAGGAGCATATGCAGTCAGAAAGGCTGTCTAGAACGATCATACCGTCCATAGGATTTCAGCTCGTCGGCAAGCTCGAGCAAGTGCCGAGAAGAATAATAGGTCCAATCACGATGTTCTATGCACTCTTTGCAACTATGATGGAAGCGCACGACGAACGGTATATCGAGGATCATAATCGTTATCGCACAATAAAAATCCCCACACTAGGCGTTCGTACGACACAGTTTGATCTGTCGGACGAAGTTAGTATGAGGCTTTTCGAATCAGGCTATGGGGCTGGCAGGAAATTTATCAAGCAGTGGAGCATCTCTGCCTACCAGAAGGACTTTGCGAAGCATGTCGTAACCACAAAAGTTTAATCCATTGCTTAATGATATTTAGGAGTATCATCGTCATCCTTCTTGTTGCCCTTGATAACCCGAAACATTGATTTCTTCGTATTGGTCTTAGGACTGCCGGAGGAACGTCGACTGCTATTCCTCTGCCCGCGTTGAAATTGCTTAGGCGGAAACTTATACAAGTAGAACACAATTCCGAATATGAGCAGAGGAATCCAGAAGGATTGAATTCTGGTAAGAATACCAATAGCAATGAGTCCGAATATGATATAACTGATCGTTTTGGAATGACGATACATTAAGAGATCTCCTCTACAAGGCGATTATCCAATTCGAGCACACGGTTAAAGGACGCAATCGCAACTTCAACCTGAGCATCATTCGGTTCTTTCGTGGTTAACAGCTGTAGCCATAGTCCCGGGTAGCCCAGATATCTTAAAACTGGATACTCTCTAACGGAGTTGGTGGCCTTGAGAACCTCATAAGAGACCCCGATTACGATTGGCAGCAGTAAGAGGCGCTGGTAAATTCGTTCCCACAATGTATCATACGTCAAGAAAGAGTAAATGATGACCCCAACCAGCACCGTGAAGACAATAAAGCTACTACCGCAACGATAATGCAACGTATTAAATTTCTGAACATTGCTTACTGTTAATTCTAATCCAGCTTCATATGCGCTGATTACCTTGTGCTCTGCACCATGGTATTGGAATAACCGTTTGATTAACGGTGTTTGTGAGATAGCATACAAGTAGACGAGCAAGAGAACAATCTTAATGGCGCCTTCTAGCAGATTGTGGATAATTTGATTTTCAAAACTAGAACCGAATATGAAATCCTCTACGAATACCGGAACAAGTGTGAAAATCAGCTTACCTACGATAAAGGATAGGATCCCCACAACAGCGACACTCAGGATTACGGTAAAACTGCTGAACATACCACCTTTTTCCTTCTCCTTCTCTTTTTTCACATCTTGATCCGTTTCGGGACCCACTTCATCCTCCGCATAAGCTTCAGCAGAGAAATTTAGAAATTGAGAGCCCTTGGCACTAGAATCTATAATACCCACCAAACCTCGGACAAAGGGGATTTTCTTGAGGACACTAACCCAGTGTTTATCCCGTTTGGGCATTTCGTGAAATTCAATCTCATTATTCTTGCGACGAACCGCTGTAACGAACGCGGTTTTGCCTGCGAACATCACACCTTCGATAACTGCCTGTCCACCATATATGCCAAGTTTATTCTGCGACAACGATAAGTCACCCTTCCTCATTGTGTACTGATTATTATTGTAGCGAATTATGAGATGGATTGCCACACATACTAACAGAGCTTGTTCAATAAGTTAAATTAAATCGCAGCTCTATGTAAAAAAAGGAATAAAACCTGTGATTGAACGGGGATTTTATTTCCTTTAAACTGAGTGGGGTTGCTCCCAAGGTATGTTCTTGAACAAGCTCTATGTATAATAAGCAGGAGAGGTGTGGGATGTTCATGAAAAAAATATATTTTGCTCTATATATCGGTTTTTTTGCAGGAATCATTTGGGGGTTTGTGCGCTGGATGTTTTATTTCTTTGAATTTACCAAGGTATCACCTGCATTCCTGATCGAGCCATTCTTCCGTAAGGAATTCATGCATTCTTGGATAGGCCATTTATCGGGCATAGGCGCTTTTATTCTGTTGTCTATTGTGGCTTCCATACTTTATGCGATTATTCTACACAAAAAGAAGAGCCCTTGGCTGGGAATTGCGTACGGCATGGTGTGGTGGGTATTCATCTACGTGCTCATTGGTCCTTCAATAGGGATGCTTCCTGCGGTTTGGAGCTTGGATCTCAATAGTATATTAAGCGATGCTTGTGTTTTTACATTGTGGGGTGTGTTTATTGGTTATTCCATTGCACTTGAATTTACAGATGTAAGAAACTATGAACCCCAAATGGGATGAAATAAATCATTCTCAAAACAGCATAGCCTATGGTAAAATAAAATGATTGTCATTGTTTCATCAGTGCGGGAGGGAATTTCATGAGTAAGATTGTTGTTATCCACGGACCCAATTTGAATATGCTAGGCGTACGTGAGCCGGCCATCTATGGATCTGATACTCTAGCAAGCATCGAGCAGAGGTTGACAGAATTAGCAAGCACGCTACACATACAATTGGAATTTTATCAATCCAACCATGAAGGCGCGATCATCGATCGGATCCAAGCCTGTCTCGGGAAAGCGGATGGCATTGTGATTAACCCTGGAGCCTACACACATTATAGCTATGCTATTCGCGATGCGATAAGCAGCGTATCCATACCAACCATTGAAGTTCATCTCTCTAATATACATAAACGGGAAGAATTTCGACAGATTTCAGTAACAGCCCCAGTGGCTGTTGGTCAGATCAGTGGATTCGGAGCTTATAGCTACGAGCTTGGCTTGATGGCCATTCATCGACATGTACAGGAGCTTGAATCTCATGCATAATCATCGGTTAGGTAAGCTGAGAGCGCTTCTAGCAGAGCATAATATGGATGCATTACTCGTTACCAATGCTGTGAATCGCCAATATATGAGTGGCTTTACTGGCTCATCAGGTGTACTTCTGATTACAGCAGATAAAGCCTTATTATATAGTGATTTTAGATATCGAACACAAGCGCCTGGACAAGCGCCAAGCTTCGAATTTATCGAGCATCAGGCAAATGTGATGGACGCTATCCTGGAGTCAGCGGTAGCATTACACCTTCCTAGGATTGCGTTCGAGGCTCACGATATGAGCTTTGAAACGTATTCTTCGTATGTGAATAAGCTGCAAGGCATTGAGTTGATACCAGCTGGGAAGTGGGTCGAGCAGCTCCGGATGGTGAAGGGCGAGGCTGAGCTCGTGATCATGCGTGAAGCAGCCTTGTTAGCCGACAAGACCTTCAATCACATTGTTGGTCTGCTGAAGCCAGGGATGAGAGAGCTGGATATCGCTCTTGAGATGGAATTCTATATGCGTCATCATGGTGCTACTTCAAGCTCATTCGAGACGATCGTAGCTTCTGGTGAACGATCTGCTTTACCGCATGGAGTTGCATCTGATCGAATTCTTCAATACGGTGAGTATGTGAAATTGGACTTTGGAGCGTACTATCAAGGATATTGCTCCGATATTACTCGTACGGTGATGTTAGGGAGGCCTACGGATCGGCATAGGGATATATATCAGATTGTTCTGGAGGCTCAGCAAGCGACATTGGAGCAAATCCGTCCAGGCATGACAGGGCGTGAAGCAGACGCTATAGCAAGGAATATCATCACCAAGCATGGGTATGGGGACTTGTTTGGACATGGTACTGGGCATGGTCTTGGGATGGAGATCCACGAATCACCTCGGTTATCATTGACAGGTGATACCGTGCTTGAGCCGGGTATGACAGTCACAGTTGAGCCAGGAATTTATATAGCAGGGTTTGGTGGCGTACGTATTGAAGATGATGTTGTTATCACCTCAACGGGTGTGGACATATTGACACATGCGACAAAAGATTTTATAGTGATTGATTAGGATTAGGTATCGTAATTTAAGATATTATCAGGAGGGTTAACATTGATCTCAGTAAATGACTTCAAAACAGGATTGTCCATTGTAGTAGACACCGACATCTTCACCGTCATTGATTTTCAGCATGTAAAACCAGGTAAAGGCGCAGCCTTCGTTCGTTCCAAGCTTAAGAATATTCGTAACGGCAACACGGTCGAGAAAACTTTCCGTGCAGGTGAATCTGTAGGAAGAGCACATATCGAGAATAAACAAATGCAGTACTTGTATGCAAGCAGCAATGAGCATGCATTTATGGACACAGAGACCTTTGATCAAATTACTTTAGACAGCAAACAAATTGAATGGGAATTAAATTTCCTAACCGAAAATATGCTAATTAATATCATGAGCTACGAAGGTGAAATTCTAGGCATCAGTTTACCGAACAGTATCGAGCTCAAGGTCGTCGAAGCTGAACCGGGCATCAAGGGGAATACAGCTCAAGGAGCAAGTAAATCCGTTAAGCTCGAAACAGGCTTCTCTGTACAGGTTCCATTGTTCATCAATGAAGGGGATAAGTTGCTGATCGATTCACGTGAAGGCAAATATATATCCCGAGCCTAATCCATTAGCTTATGCTTACGAAGTAGTTTTATCGACCACTAGCGTGGTCATCTAAAACT
>JBBDTA010000118.1:0-5215 GCA_040904605.1 Paenibacillaceae bacterium | reverse complement strand
CATTCCCCATCATTTCACTTAATATTTAAATAGAATAAAAAAAGCACTTTAAGAGGAGAATTATCGATGGCAACTAATCAAGTTCCACGCACAATTGAAGAACACCGTTCCCGTTTGAAATATCTAAAGGTTGAAGGAGGTCAACTGGCATACCTGGATGAAGGGACTCACAACAAACAAGTGATTGTGCTGATGCATGGCATGCCCGCTAACTCATGGTTATATCGCAAGGTGATTCCGCATCTTACGGAAGCCGGTCTTAGAGTGATTGCGCCTGACTTATTAGGTTTTGGTGCCAGCGATAAACCAACTGATCTCGACAACTATACGTTAAAAAAACAAGCGAACCGGATATTCACACTCATGAACCATCTCAAGATCGATAAGTGGACCCAAGTATGTCATGACCTTGGCGGCCCATGGACATTTGAAATGGTCGATCGCGGACCGCAGCATATTGAGAAACTGATCGTCATGGACACAAGCACATACATGGAAGGTTTTTATCCGCCTAAATTAGTAGGGATTATGGGCGGACCGATGGGTCCGATGATGTTCAGCATTATGAGAAGCCGTTTGATGGGCAAGAAAATGATCGGAGACTTTTTCAAATCGTTCGTAGGCTATCCTGAAAATTTAACGGATGAAGTGATTCGTGGTTACTGGCAGCCGCTTCATGAAGGCGCCACTCGTCCATTCAGACAGTTCACGAAAAATTTCAAGTTCATGCTTGCGCAATTCGACAGGTACCAAACGGCACTGCGCCGTTATCAGAAGCCTGCCATGATAATCTGGGCAAAAAAAGATGCTGCTATGGATTATAAAATAATGCCTGCGCAATTTGCGAGAGATCTTCAAGTTCCTGCGGAACGAATTCATATTTTTGAGGATGCCAGCCACTTCATGCAGGAAGACAAACCTCAGGAGTTAGGAAAATTATTTGCTGACTTTGTAAAAAGTGAGCAAATGTGTAATCTATAGGAAACCAAGTAAAAAGTCCGCATTTCCACAACTGGAGATTCGAACTTTTCTTGTTTATTGCGTATGCAGTAATCTTTCCACTTCGCTCAAGTTCACTTCGATTGACATTCTGCTGATGATGATCGCTTTTTCTTTAGCCAATTCGTTCAATACAACAGTTACGGTTCCCCGAGTCGAACCGATCATATCGCCAATCTCTTGGTGAGATAATGGCATGTCAATTTTAATGTAGTTTCCATTTGGCACACCAAATTTTTTCGACAAAATGATCAGCAGTTGAAGAATTTTCTCGCGCACATTACCAAGAACCAATTGAGCCATTATTGCATCCCGTTCATTCAACAGACCACTAAGCTCCTTCATAATTTTAACTGCCAGATAGGGTCTATCTATTAAAAACTGCTCGAATTTTTCTTTACTCAATGCGCAAAGAAACGTATCTTCGATCGTCTCGATAAACGTATCCCTCGTTCCAAACGAGAACGAATCGAGTTCGCCAAATACATTCCCGGCACCCAATATGCTGATGATAAATTGCTTGCCTTCCGGGTTGATTTTATATAATTTGAGCTTCCCTTTTTTTAACAAATACAAACCTTCATGAAACGTTGTCGGTGTCTGAATAATTTCGCCTTTCTTTAAAACGCTGGACGGGGTAATCTGTTCAATCTCTAATAAATCCTCTTTCGGAAGCGTGTCGAACAGACTTATTTGAGATAGATACCATAATTTATTCATGTTCTTCTCCTGTGTACCATCGATTTTTTCAATTCAGCGCAACAATCCATTGGCCTTCCGATAGCTCCAATCGAAAACTCTCTTTACATGCTGGGCAATATGCATGATCTCCGGGTTTTGCGACAGCAGATCGTTCTATGATTTCACCATGTGTCGGACACTTGACGAGCGGAATGCCGGGAGCAGAGTGCAGGATAATATAACGAAAATGTGTCTCCCACCATAGCTTGATAAACACATCTACTATGGATGGGTCAAATTGGGAACCGGCCTGCTCCTGAATAATACGAATGGCTTCTTCCGAACTCATAGCTTTACGATACGGACGTTGACTAGTCAAGGCATCGAACGTATCGGCAATGGCAATAATACGGCCTTCGAGCGGAATTTGTTCACCTACAAGACCTTGGGGGTAACCTTTACCATCATATCTCTCATGATGAGATCGAATGCAATGCTCATATTCTGATAAGAAAGCACTTGTTTCAATCAAGTGTACACCGATTACGGGATGCTTGCGAATTTCCACAAATTCTTCATCGGATAAACCGCCTTCTTTATTAAGAATCGCATCGCCAATTCCGACTTTCCCCAAATCATGCAGCATGGCACCCGCTTCAATCCAGCTTAATCGTTGCTTATCCCACTGAAGCTTCTCAGCAATCATTCTGGCGTATTGAGAAACTCTCCAAACATGTCCAGCTGTGTAAGGATCTTTCGCTTCTACAACCTTAACAAGGGTATTCATAATATCCAGATGGATATGGATGACTCCGACAGCTTCGGTTGTATCATTTAATTTCATCTGATCCCGACCTCCATCATTTTTTTTACGTATTATACAGCCAAACGAAGAATAAGAAACTAGTAACAAGCACCCGACCCGTCCAAGGCTCCGGAATCCACTCTACACTGAACCCTAGTGAAACAAAGTACAGGATCATAAAACCTATTAAGCCTGAAACTAGTGGCGGCGATACATAGAATCTCGATAAAACCCAACGTTGCTCCATGCGAAAACCGATATAAATAAGCACAGTGATGACGAAAAAGCTGAACAGTGACAATAACAAATTTATCATATTCACGTGTTGTCGCTATGTCGATTCCTGATTTGAAGAGCCGCATCCAAACCATCAGAAATATGTGCCCGATTGTCAGCAATCGGTCTGCTAATCTCTTCGATCTTCTCACTTATTTGGTTAATTTTTTCTGATTGACTATGGAGCTCTTCATTATTTCCTTTCAGTTCATTCACGGTTGTGCGAATTTGTTGAAAGTTAGATCGCGCTTTCTCCACTTCATGTTTGCCTTCATTGGTTTCCATTAAGCCTGAAGCTGCTTCCCCAACTAAACCCTTAATTTCTTGTGTTATCTGACCAACCAGACTTTCAACTTCCTGAGCAGAGAGCCTGCTGCTTTCCGCTAATTTGCGCACTTCGGACGCAACGACCCCAAATCCGAGTCCTTGTTCTCCAGCCCTAGCGGCTTCGATTGCTGCATTCAATGAAAGCAGCTTTGTCTGGGATGCAATCTCTTGAAGGACAGCAACAATCTTCAGAATTCCCGTAGACAGGCTAGACAAATGATTCATCCGTTCCATAATGCTTTCTGAACGTTCATTGATTTGTTCCATCTGATGAACTACACCACTGATCCGCTCCTCACCATCATTAGTCAATTGGTCTGCACGTTCGGACAGGAGGGTGATGCTAGATACGTGATTGAACATTCCGCCTGCGTAGTCGGATACTTCCTGGGACATATCGATCAGCGATTGTACTAATTTCTGTTGTTCATGCATCATTTCCTGAGCTTTATCAATTTTTGAATATTCAGTCGTCATTCCAGTCAATGCCCGCACCTCTTTACTGATCTTTAAGTTGAATATACCAAAATATATTGGTATTGTTCTGTAATGTAGCTTACATAATTCGCAAGACAGAGGTAGAGAGGGCTATGAATTTCCAGAAATAAGCCGATTCGAGAGGGGGCAAAGAGTGAAAATATTCAAACTGACGACAATTCTTCTAATAGCTTTTCTGATTTGTTCTTGAATGTAAATCAGATCACCCTTTTCGATTGGTGCCGAGTTACCATCACCTCCGCTCGATAGATTCCCCCTCATCGAAGCTGATAGAAGCAAATCTGGCATCACCAACTATGCTCATTCGTGATGATGAACCCCCGCTCGTCGATATTGAAGCCCGTTCCCTTGCGATCATCCGCTTTGATGACAACTTTTGATGACAACTAAGGTCTTCTTATATTGTTGAATATGTTCATTATGAGATAATTCTCTCGAATAGAATAACAGCTACTAAGCCCGCTATAATCCTCTTGATCCACTTTCTCTCAGAGAGCGGCTTAAGCTCCTCGTCTTCTCCCTCAGAGCTTCACCATCAATTATGGGTGAAGGCACAATTGTTGTCAAAAATATATGCGCACCTGCACCAGATCGATGATACGACCGTCTTTGGCGCTGCGGGAATATACCCAAAGCTCTCCTGCAGGTGTTGTAGGTGTCCGATCGAAGACCAGCGCTGTCGAGAAGGAACCATATGCGGGTGCACCAGCAGAGGTTGTCAGATATCTTTCGTTCGTCACAATCACTCCATGATCGTCCCTAATCTGATAGTTGATCGTTGCTTCGAATACTCTGGCAATACCTTCTATCGCTTGCCCCGGAACAACACGTGAACCTGGTAGTGGGCGGAAAACTACAATGTTCCGTGACAATGATAACGGTATAATAAGTCGATAGCCTGCATAAATCACATCAGGGGAAAATCCCGCCCTCCCTTGATTTGCAATGATGATCTGATTCAAAGGTATGCCTAATTGGCTAGAAATCCTGTACAGAGATTCACCTTCCTCCACCTCATAGATGAAAGCAGGTATATTCAACGGGATTCCTGGATAAATCAGATTAATATTTGTTATCTGTGGATTCAACCCAGCCATAATATCAGGTGTAGCTGAGAATCTCTGGCTAATGGTATAAAGAGAATCACCTGGGTTCACGATGTAAGACACAGCTGATCGCTGGCCCACACCTATCTCCGATACAACCAAGAGTTGACCTGGAAAAATTAATGTTGGATCAGTAAAGGGTGGGAACAGCGCATTCGTTTGCTCGATAAGCTGAATCGGGCTTCCGAATCGCTGCGATATCGCGTATAACGTATCTCCTGGTCGGATCGTATACAGATAATGAATGCCTTCTAGAATAGCCACTGCATGTCACTCCCATCACATAATTCTGAAAACTGGTTACTATGTTTATTGAAATAATATACAATTACATGGACTAATATAACCCTTCGGGTATTAATTTCCTGTAACCTCTTGTCCACTTTCTGCACCATTTTATGATAGGATAAAAGACACCTGCTTTCTTGTACCATTCTGGTGATCCTATAAGGCGTCATCTTGAACCGTTTTAACGTTATATGGAGTGGCTAATTCGAAGAATTTACCTGTCTTGTGTGAATTA
>JBBDTA010000117.1:0-5285 GCA_040904605.1 Paenibacillaceae bacterium | reverse complement strand
GCTCTGCATGCCCATCACACACACCTTGATAATCGCACCAATTGCAATTCATCGGGTCCTTGGTCGGTGGGAATACACCGTCACGCATCGCATCTAGCATATGCTGAATCAGCTTAGCTAGATCTTCTTTGCGATTCTGCACCCGCACAACCTCGTTGCCCATCCCTCTCTCCGTTGGGAACACATAAGCCGATTCCACGACCTCTGCTGCTGGATCCAATCCAGACTCTCGTAGATACTGCTCCACTGCCTCAGCGTAGAGAGCATGCTGCAGCTGCGTCCCCCCACTAAAGAACTCATTCGCTTTATACTTCTTCGTTCCACCTGACTTATAATCAAGGATTTTATATTGATGCGGTGCGATTTCGTCGACACGGTCTACATAGCCCTTGATCGGTAACGTCAAATCCTCACTTAACTCTAATTGAAACAGACCCGCAGCATGATGCAGCTCTAACTCCAAGTATTTGGGCGTAGATGATCCTCCCTGCTCGTTCGCATAGAAAATCTTCACATCCTGGCGAATACCCTCACATTCCTTCTGCCAAATCTGTGTGCTTGGTGCCGGGATTGATAGTGTATACTCTTGAAGCATTTTCTCCGTCAAAGTTTGTAGCAATGAAAGGTCATGTGTCAATACACTTCCACGCATCAAAAGCTCCGTATAATACTGATAAAATACTGCGTGCAGCAAGCTTCCTTTCTGCATCGCATCTAGCCATCTCGTTCGATCGTATACAGCGACATCTTTCGCCCGGACACTGAGTACTTCCTGATAGTAGAACTGCAGTGGACAACGACCGAACAATTCAAGCTTACTTACGCTGATATAAGCATCGGGCCGACTCACGTAGTCGATCGTGTGCTCGCTTGTATCTAAACTTCCGTCATATTTAGAGAATAAAGGGTTATCTCTGCCCTGAATTGCCTGATTACCTTCACCGATATGCGTATAAGCGGCTAATATCAGGTCCGTTCCCTGTTTAATCTGCAGCTGCGGAGTGATGAGATGGTTTAACCACACATCCGTTTCGTCTATTTGCATGCCTGTTGTAGCTGATGGATACCCAATTGGACTGGGCAAATACGTATATAGAGCGGCATAGTCCGCTTCTGGCTGCCCAACCTTCTTTCGGAATAGCTGCAGCAGCTCATAAGCAGGATTCAGCTCACGATTATCGACAATATCATAGGATGCGAAGCTCAAGGTGCATGTACCGCGAATTTGACCCAAACGACTTACACGTTCTGCGTGTTTCCAGCTTGCTGTCTGTGTACTAGTAGGGAGAAACTCACTCACCCTCACTCTTTCTTCATCCAGAAGTATCGGATCCTGTCTCGTCGAGATCGACCAACTGCTGTCCTCCATCCCTACGATGTAAATATGTGCTCTCCCAGACTGTCCTCCATCTTGTAAGGAGGAGATATGCAGCATCCCTTCAGCGGGTATACTAGTCGAATGTGTTGTGATTTGCTCTAGTTCTGCTCTCACATATTGAATCGCTAATTGGATGTCCATTCCTGAAGTTGATGCCAAGGATAGTCTGGTTACGAGCTCTGCAATCGCTTGAGTAACCCCTTTTTCTTCCTGACCGTGTCCCTTGGTATAGCTTTGGATATAATCAACCAATCCCGCAACAATCACCATAGGAGAAGTTAAATCACCCTCTGGCACATTAGCAAACAGCTCCTCGAACAACACAACCAACGCTTGCTGGGATTCAATTTTGACGAGTTGTCTATCCGTAAGTGGTCCATAATCTACTTCCGGGTCTCGCTTCACTGAATCGATCCAGATCTTATATCTTTGTCTACCCCAACCGATCCCCGACTGCTCCAACTCACGAATGATGCTCCCTCGAGATATAGACTCGCTAGCTAACGGAAGTGTGATATGTCTATGTTTAATCCCCTTCAGCAGATGATCCACATGATAGCCAGACTCCAGCCAATCCAGATACAGTAAAGCAGCGATTCCAGTCCGCGTATAGTGAAGTGAAACTCCCTTTGCAAAAGTGCACTTCACCCCATATTGCGAAGCCATCGTGTAAAAGGCAGGTGCATAACGTTGATAGTTAGAAGCAATCACTTCTACCTCATCCCATGCGCAGCCATTCTCAGCCAACCTCCGATAAACCTCCCTAACCTCAGCAAGCACGCTCGTGGCGTGGAAGAATGCTGTCGTTTCGACCGGAAATTCCGATTGCTCCTCAACAAATGATATTTCTCCTGACAAAATAATCGGTTCATTCATACTCAGCTGCTCTAGCATCTTCTTTTCCACATAAGTTAGCTGCAAATGTTCGGCATATATTAGTACATGTAGTGTACGATTAACTTCATTAACTATTGGGAGTAGTCCGGGGAAATCAACGAACCTACGCGTAACTAGCAAGGCTTCATAGGACATAAGTAGATTCTGGATGAACAGCGCTTTAGCCGCACTGTCAAAGGATTCTGGCTGTAGCTCCGTGCCAGTCACCCCTGCATGTCGCAGCTCAGTAAGGGCTTTATGGAAGCTATGGATCACACCGGGAGTAAGCATGGTTTGTGGTAAGTAGCTCTCATCCATAGTGGTCAGCTGCTCTAGTATGTGTTGAACGATCCAGAACGTCTCTCCATCCGTAACATAACGCAACTTGCGCACTGAGAGTTCATGTTTAACGCTCGCAAGTACAAGCGATTCCACGGTTTGAACCTCCGTATTCATCAGTGGTCCATAGGAACGGCAAGCCTGCTCCAGCCACTGATGCCCTTGGGCATAACCATTGGTGATAAGAATCTTTTTCCGGAAAGGGTTCTTACTTAGATGCGCATATAGCTGTTCCGTCCATTGTCCCGCCACTCGAACACCCCATTTTACACGTTATAAATCCTAGCCCATGTATTCAATCTATCCTTCATAATCTCACGGTATGACTTCGGCTCGATAATCTCTGCATCTGGACCATATTGCGCCAACCACCCTAGAAATTCGCGATCATGATTGATCGTCACCTCGAATAGCAAGCTTCCATCCGGTAGGTCCGTCATTTTCGGCTTCACAAACAGCTCTTCTTCTCTTATATATCTAGCGATGTCGGCGCTGAATTTCACTTTAAACATGATTTGCTGTTCACCACGTTCAATGGACCAGGTATGCTTGAGGTAGGTATGTAAGTTGAAATGTTCTTTATTGAAGGATTGCGGCATAATATCTACCTTGCGAAAGCGACTGATCCGAAATGTTCGTATATCACAAGCCGTATGGCAGTATCCGATTAAGTAGAAGCGATGGTCCCGGGGAACCAGATAATAAGGATCGATTAGACGCTGAGATAACTCATTACGAGATTGTGTGTAGTATTGCGCTTGAATCGTATTAAACGATAGGCTAGCTTGGATGATCGGTGACAGAAAATGAGCTTGATCCTCACTAAACGCAGGCGTCCCCATCTGGATAATGTCCGTGATCTGCTGTGCGACCTCTGCTCTCCTCGCCTTTTCCTTGCTGTTGGTTGCCATCACCTTCTCGTAACCACTCTCAAAGCCAGAGGGTATGAGATGCTTCATCTGATCGATCACCGAAGGCAGTATGGAGAAAGCCAAGGTCTCTTCCTCCGTCCAATTCAGGGGATAGATCGAGAAATTGCCAACAAACTCATAACCCTTGCCGTGCCCCATGTTGGAGATCGGAATATGCATGGCACTCAGTGCTTCCAGATCCCGGTAGATCGTCCGTTCCGTAGCTTCACAGCGTACTGCTAGCTCGCGCGCTAGGATGCCTGGCTTGCCCTGTATGAGTGTGATTAGTCGCATTAACCGTATTAACCGATCCGTCATTCGTGTCACTCCCTGGAAGTCTATCAGAATGTAACTATCTTATAGATTATTCGACCAATTTAAAGAGTCACCTTCCTAAAGTTACAATTTTTTCCGTTTCATTTGTCGATATTTCTGTTCGTGTAGCGTTTTACGTGTTTGACTGGAATATGTGAAATTCTCAAGCTGTTCATAGAGCACTTGTGATTCTTCTCTTAATTCAGCATCGTCGGATTGTACAGCCATGACCAGCATTTGATCCGCTTGAGCCTGCAGCATCATTTTGCCTCTTTCCTCATCCCCTTGATCAAAAGCTAGGATCGCTTCCTCGATAACAATGGCCGATTCCGTGATTTTTACTTGTTTTTCGACATGGATGTTGGGAGATTTCTGCAATAGGTTGATATCATTCGTAAATTGAACGTGTAGCTCTTGAGTGAGGCTGCACAGCTGTGCGCCTTCTGTTACATCCATGAACGACCATTCCAAGTTAACTACCGTGCGTTCAAGATTGATCTGATTATCAATTTTGAATTCCAATAGAATCGACTTCAGCTCTTGATGATACAAATCCCCTACATGCAAGCTGATCCTACCATCCGCCTCGGACGGCTTATAACCGAATATACCCGTTAGAGTTACACTCTCTTGCGGCGTAAGAGTAAGCTGCACATTCTGAGCGACAACTGCACATAAACCCTCTAGCTCCTTAGCGAAAATATCCGGTATATCGTCCGCTTTCTCAATATAATAGAAGTTACCATTCCCATGATCCGCAAGGCTCTCTAGCAGATCTTCATCAAAGCCATTGCCAACACCCATCATCGTAAGCCCAATGCCTGCTGTTCCGTATTCCTTGGCAATCGCACTCAGCTTATCCCGATCCGTAATTCCCGCATTCGCGTGACCATCTGACAGAAGGATGACCCGGTTTACCATGCCTTCTTTACGATGCTGCATCACATGCTGAATGCCTTTGAGTAATCCACCACTTAGATTGGTCGACCCACCTGTGTGGATCTGTTCAATATACAGTTTCATCATATCCTTATGTGTGACATTCTGTGGTTGAAAGACCGTCGTGATTTCATCATCGAAAGCTACCAAGCTGAGTAGATCCTGACTCCCCATCTGATCGACAATAAACTGGCATGCCTTCTTGCTGTAATGTAGTGGACTACCATTCATAGAGCCACTCCGATCCAAGACCAACGCAATATTCATTGGCGCCCGTTCCGTCTGAAGGTCACCCTGCCCTTTCAATTCAAGCAACAGAAAAGCTTTCTCAGCACCCCAGATCGGATAATATTCACGATTCCACGTTGATGCGATCTGCATAACTGATTTCATTAAGTATCTCTCCCTTAAACGTTATAAGGGGATCATAGCACTTCGTTTAGACAGCTATGTGTCATGGAATGTATGTTCTGTGAAGCAATCCAGAATAACCGGCATACACTATTGCAGGGCATTCCGCCCAAAAT
>JBBDTA010000116.1:0-5330 GCA_040904605.1 Paenibacillaceae bacterium | reverse complement strand
TGCCAGAGCTACCGGAGGTTGAGACGGTACGAAGGACGCTTCAGCAGCTTATCGTAGGGAAGAGGATTGAACGGGTTACCGTGCGGCTTGCTCGGATTATTCAATATCCAGAGCCTGAACCGTTCAGCCATGCACTCATAGGGCAAACCTTTCGTGAAGTTGGACGCAGAGGGAAGTTTCTGAGATTTCAACTAGATGACCTTTCCTTAGTATCCCATCTAAGAATGGAAGGGCGATATGGTTTGTATGATTCTAATGAAGCGTTGGAGGCACACACCCATGTGATCTTTCACTTTGATGATCATACCGAGCTTAGATATAAGGATGTACGACAATTTGGAACGATGCATCTGTTCCCATCTGGGTCTGAGCTGGAACGACCTCCATTGGTTAAGCTTGGACAAGAACCGCTGGATCCCGATTTCACATTCACTGTATTCCACAAATTGATAATGAACCGTTCGACGAAGATCAAACCATTGTTATTGAATCAAGCATATATTGTAGGTATCGGGAATATTTATGTGGACGAGTCACTATTCCGTGCACGTATTCATCCTGAACGTACAGCTAATAGCCTATCGAGTGCTGATTTGAAACGGTTATATAGAGCGATAATAGATATCCTATCGCAGGCTGTGGAAGCGGGTGGATCCTCGATCAAATCCTACGTCAATGGGCAAGGTGAGATGGGGATGTTCCAGCAACAGCTACTCATCTATGGTCGCAAGCAAGAGCCTTGCATCCATTGCGGTCGTCCCATCGAGAAGATGGTTGTGGCTGGTAGGGGTACGCATTATTGCCCTCGATGTCAGCGATAAAAAAATGGGCACATTTCTACAACACCTCTCATATATTACGACGAATAAGAAAGTATAAGTTTTTACTTAACTTTCTTTAAATCGTCAACGTTAAACGCACAGTCTTTAGAAGACTGCGAAGCTGTTTTAACGTTGTTAGTTGTTTGGGGAGGTCGTAAGTGTCTATGTCCTTAATCTTAATTGCATTGGCAGTTAGTTTAGATAGCTGTAGTGTTGGTTTATTGTATGGGGCAAGAAAAATACGTATTCCTTGGGTTTCGATTCTCATTATCTCTATATGCTCCGGAGCTGTAATCTGGGGCTCGATGAGCCTCGGACTGGTCATGATGGAATGGTTGGAGCCTGAGATGGCAAAGGCTGTTGGTGCGCTGATTCTTGTGTTGGTAGGTGTTTGGGCGGTCTTCCAATTTTTCCTTCACCATCGCAAGCCGAATGTATTGGATCATACCGCGGAGCGGATCGTCATTAAGAATATGGAGCTGCCTATTCAGACCGTATTGCATATTGAAATCCGAAAAATTGGATTGGTCATTCAAATCCTTCGTTCCCCAACTGTGGCAGATATAGATCAATCCGGGAATATATCCCCTTGGGAAGCCTCCTTACTCGGAATTGCCCTTTCCTTAGACGCCTTAGGTGCCGGTATAGGTGCAGCGTTGATTGGGTATTCTCCGCTATCTACAGCGTTATGGATTGCTTTTTCCGGTGGACTGTTTATCACCATTGGGTTACGATTAGGGAGATGGTTGTCCAGCAGAAGATGGATGCAACGACTATCCATACTACCTGGATTATTATTAATCACACTGGGTATTATGAAATTGCTATAGTATTACGATGGGAGCTATCTCAATGAACATAGGATTAACTGGAGGCATTGCCAGTGGGAAGAGCACGGTATCCGCTTATCTTGTAGCTTTGGGTGCCGTCTTAATCGATGCAGATCAGATTGCTCGTGAGGTTGTGCTTCCAGGAAGTCCAGCTTTGAACAAGATCGAGCAGCTTTTTGGGCCAGAAGTGATTACAGAAGAAGGTACATTAAATCGCAAGAAGCTGGGTGAGCTTATCTTTGCCAATGAACCATCACGCAAGCTACTTGAAGGTGTTCTGCACCCGGAAATTCGAATGATTGTGAACGAACGGATGAATCAGCTAGAAGCAGCCAATCCCCGACGTCTGGTCGTGATAGATGTACCACTGTTGTATGAATCTGGACTAGCCTCGATGTTCGAGATGGTTATGCTTGTATACGTACCTAGAGAAATCCAGCTTGAACGATTAATGAACAGGGATGGATTGACTAGAGGACAAGCAGAAGCAAGATTAGCAGCACAAATGCCTATTGAGCAGAAAGTTCAACTCGCCGACTTTGTCATTGATAACAGTGGAACGCTGGAGGAAACTGGGGCGCAAGTGCAACAATTCTGGCGAGAAAAGGGGTTATAATGTTTTTTGCATTCCTACGTAAAAAAAGAGTGTTCATACTTTTATTCATATCGCTTGTCGGTCTCTTATTCTATGGTAATGATTGGTTAGGCAGATGGATTTATCCGATACATTATCAGGATGAAATTCGATCAGCATCGAGCCAGAGCCAGCTTGATCCATTCCTCGTATCTGCAATCATTCGTGTTGAGAGTAACTTCAAATCGGACAAGATTTCTTCCAAAGGTGCTATTGGACTTATGCAGCTTATGCCTGATACCGCGGAGTGGATTACCAATATAACAGGTTCAGCAGAGAACATCGCCAATCGATTGACAATCCCGGAGGTGAATATCCAAGTAGGGACTTGGTACATAAGCTCGCTTCAGAAGCAATTTGAGCAGAGAATAGCGAAGATGGATTCCAATCAGGATCGAATTGCTCTTGTCGCTGCTGCATATAATGCCGGTCCGGGTAACGTGAACAAATGGTTGGAGGATGGAACCTGGGATGGCAGTTATGGTAAGCTGGCGTATATACCTTTTGGTGAAACTCGACATTTTGTCCAAAGGATCCTTTATTATTATAAAAAACATGAGCGTTATTATTCCGAAATTTGGTACAATAGGGAAAGCTAATCGTGAACAAAGAAGAAAAAGCGTCGGACTAGCGGTATTCTACCGCTATCCGACACCTTGTGTGACTCTAGATAATGCCGTTATTTCGATTGACCAGCAAGTTGTTGTTCAGCGATTTGTACAAGTCTACGTGTGATGTGACCTCCGATTGCACCGGCGTCACGAGTTGCCATGTTACCCATGTAACCATCTTGTGGGATTTGGATACCCAACTCTTGTGCTACCTCATATTTCAATTGATCTAAAGCTTGGCCAGCTTGAGGTACCACAAGTACATTACTGCTACGTGATTGTCCTTGAGCCATTGATATTCACCTCCTTGTCGTTGGTGTAAAACTAGTATGTGCGTATCTTCAAAGTTCATGTTAGGAAAGCAATGGAAATAGAAATGCACTCACTCTAAATTATAGAAAGTTGGTATTGACATGAAATGTCCTTTCTGTGATTTTGACGGAACTCGAGTATTAGATTCAAGGCCGGCCAATGAGAATAAGTCAATTCGGCGGCGTAGAGAATGTGAGCAATGTCAACGTAGGTTTACTACATTCGAAACGGTAGAGGAAACTCCTCTGATCGTGATCAAGAAGGATGGTAGCCGAGAAGAATTTACACGGGATAAAATATTACGCGGGCTTATTCGTGCTTGTGAGAAAAGACCTGTTTCGATTGAAACTCTGGAGTCGATTGTTTCGGGAGTAGAGCGAGAAATTCGCAATACAGCTCATGCTGAAGTTGAGAGTCGAGATATCGGTGAGCAGGTTATGGAACAATTGCACCCTGTAGATGAAGTGGCGTATGTTCGTTTTGCCTCGGTGTACAGGCAGTTCAAAGACATTAATATGTTCATGAAGGAATTGACTAGCCTTCTTGGCAAGCATACATAGGAACAACCGCATGTTAGTATTCGCTTGTTCCAATAACATTGAACCAAGAGTAGGGTGGCTTTAAGTATGAAACATCGTATCCAGTCGTTCTCAGCAGCACAGGTAATTATTGGGGCATATATCGTTGCGATTGCATTGTTTACATCTATCCTGCTGATGCCCATTAGCATTAAACCAGGTCAAGGTCTATCCATTATGGATGCCTTATTTGTTGCAACAAGCGCAGTAAGTATTACAGGGCTAACTCCTGTGAATACAGTTGAAACCTTTACCATGTTCGGGCAATGTATGTTATTGCTCGCTTTTCAATTTGGTGGGATTGGTCTTATGACATTAGGTACCTTATTGTGGCTAATTCTAGGTCAGAACGTATCGTTGTCCCAAAGACGACTGATAATGATTGACCAGAATCAGAATCATCTGGCAGGCTTAGTGCGTTTATTGCTCGTAATTGTTAAGATGGTATTGCTTTTCGAGGCAGGCGGAACGTTGATTTTCGGCTTATATTTCAAATTTTCCAGATATTATGATGGTTGGTTAGAGGCATTCTATTACGCCATGTTCCACTCCTTATCGTCATTTACGAATGCAGGCTTCGATATATTCGGTAATTCACTGATGGGATTTTCAGAAGACTATTTCGTCCAGATCATAACAATGCTCTCGATTATTTGCGGATCCGTTGGATTTCCAGTATTGGTTGAGCTCCGCGAATATTTATTCGGCAATATTCCTCACTTCCGGTTTTCATTATTTACTAAGATTACATCCATCACCTTCTTTGGTCTTCTTGTTGTGGGGGCGATAGGCTTCTGGTTAATGGAGAGACAGCTCTTCATGGCAGGTAAATCGTGGCATGCACAGCTCTTCTATTCACTGTTTAGCTCGGTAACCTCCCGGAGTGGGGGAATGTCCACGCTTGATATGGCTGATCTTGGAACAGGGACACAATTCTTCACTACGATTTTGATGTTTATTGGAGGGAGTCCCTCGAGTGCAGGGGGTGGAATTCGTACAACAACCTTCGCCGTTATTATTCTAACGCTTATATCCGTAGCCCGTTCGCGGAAGGAGGTTATGGTATTCAAACGCACATTGAAGCATGAGGACGTATTAAAAAGCTTCTTTGTATTCGCTATAGCTTCTATTCTGTGTGTGATGAGTGTATTGATCATCGATATGACTGAAGTACAGAGCTTTCCACTCAGTGCTATCCTGTTCGAAGTAGGATCAGCCTTCGGAACCTGCGGTTTGTCATTAGGCATATCTTCTCAATTGTCTGATGCGGGTAAGCCCGTCCTGATCGTATTGATGTTCATTGGTCGTATTGGTCTACTAACCTTGTTATATATGTTCAGGAATGAAAAACAACGTTCACTGAAAGTGCGTTATCCAGAGGAGAAAATCATAATTGGTTAGCTTGTACAATGTACAAAACTTGTGTGTTGCAAACCAAAGATGAATTATGTATAATCACAAAAGAACGTTATGGGGGTTTAGCTCAGCTGGGAGAGCGCTTGCATGGCATGCAAGAGGTCAGCGGTTCGATCCCGCTAATCTCC
>JBBDTA010000115.1:0-5348 GCA_040904605.1 Paenibacillaceae bacterium | reverse complement strand
TCCTCATTACTGATTATCCATTTGTTCTCACCAGCTGCTGTGTTTGCGACATATTATCAGGAGAAGGAGGTCCTTCTTAAATTAAATGGTGCTTACTTAATATATTCCTCTTCTTCAATGCCTTATATCGATGAACATTCACGGACTCTCGTTCCATTACGCATCATATCAGATGCTCTGAATGGCACAATCCATTGGAACAATCAGGAGAAGGAAGTGGGAATGAAAAGTGCTACTCTTCAAATCACTGCAAAGTTAAATAGTCCTAATATCTCCGTTAATGGACACGAAGTGAAAGTGGATACTTCTTTTAAAGTGAAGAATGGCACGGTGATGGTTCCGATCAAATGGATTGCAGAAGGATTAGGAGCTTCATGGAGTTATGATCCGCAGTATCTTCTTGTCTCTTTGGATCACGATGCATTTTTCCAACAAGGCAAGTTGGAGCTCATGAGTGACGAAGAGAATGTTGATAGAACAGTGGATGTTCATATCATTCCACGAAAAATTTCATACAAGTATGATGAAGGGTATAATTATGACAAATTGAATCTAACTATTATCAATGCGTCCGATCAGACATTTTCAAAGCGTCAAATTCAAGACCATCTATTCGCTCCAATTGATAAGGAAAACTATGTTAATATGGGAAGTAAAGGTTCAGCCATCGGGGATAGCTCGGAAATCAATCTCATTGATTCGATAGGACCCAATGAGGAAATAACTTATGAAATGCATATCGGAAGATTGGACAATGGCTTGCTACAACCAGGCTGGTCCACCCAATACGCTTTCATTAGATATTTTAAATTGCTTGAATATGTTGGCTCTGCGGACTAGTTTTTTTATGAACTAGGTATTATAATAACCATTACATGGCAAAGCATGCCTGATAACGAAACGGACAGGATCATACTGTCGTTCGTGTTACTCAGGGATAAGCCGAGCTACACGCATGAATGGTATCCTCCTGTTGACGTTCTACGTCGGGAGGTTTTTTATTGTCCAGTCAGTTCATAGAGGTTAATCATTTATTAGGTGGAAGATACAAAATAACAGATGTTCTTAGCAATGGCAGTATGGGCGCTGTCTATGTTGCTGAGGACACGAAGCTGCTTAACAAACGGTGGGTCATTAAGGAAATGACTGCAACACCGTGGATGAGGAATGGGATCGATTCTGAAGCAGAAACCTTAATAGGGTTACGACATCCTAATCTTCCTAATATTGTGGATTATCTCCCTTCCGACCATAGTCAGAGTGGTTATCTGGTTATGGATTATGTAGAAGGCGAGACGTTGTTAGATCGTTTCATTCGGTGTGGCAATCGACTGCCGCTTGAATGGATCATTTCCTATGCGATTCAATTATGTGAGGTGCTTCATTATCTACATCAACAGCCTGATCCGATTATTCATCGTGATCTGAAGCCAGCTAATCTGATGATTGATGAGCACGAGCGGATCATTCTGATCGATTTTGGGACAGCACGTCGGTACAAAGAGGGTATGACGAATGATACGGTGCAGATTGGTACGATCGGATTCGCGGCACCCGAGCAATTCAATCACACTCAAACCGACTGTAGGACGGATTTATATTCTCTCGGTGCCATCCTCTATTATCTGCTAAGCGACGGTCAATATTATTATTTGATGGGTATCCCACTAGCTGATAAAACCAAAATTCAACAGCTTCCTATACATTTGTTCGCGATTATTGAGAAGCTGCTTAGTCATCATCCAGAGGATAGGTATGCGTCTGCGATTGAGGTTCAGCTAGAGCTTCAACGTGTGAAACATTCCATGTTGAATGATCAATTCAAACAAATACATAACAATAAATCTTCGAAAAATCCCGACAAAAAGCTAATCGTATTATTAAGCTTGTATCCCGGTGCCGGTTGTACATTTACTAGCATGGGTCTGGCAGGTCAGCTTAGACGATATAAGATTGAACATGCATTGGTGGAGCATCCAGCGAATGAACCTGAACTGTTCCAGAGATGTAACGGATACCGTGAAGCTCCGGAGGAGTATAGTTTCCCGCTAGAACAAGTCTTAAACGCTCATAAATTGCAAAAAGAACTAGCTTGGTGTATAGGCTCTACGACCTTATATCCATTAGATCCGGTCAGAATCATCGAGGAATGGAATACGGAGAAGCAGCTACGATTGTTATTCGAGATTCCTGAGTCGATCATTCTCGTCGATCTATCTCATCATTGGGATGATGTAATGGTTCAGGATATGATCAGACAGGCTGATGAGGTTCTTGTCGTAGCTGGACCGAATCGAACTCGACTGGAATCATCTCGAATTGTTGAGAGAATTGAGATGATCAAAGGCTGGTTCAATTATGGGAAGAGGGTTTCAATGATTGCTAACCATTGGACTAGCTTCTCTTATGGGGCTTATTGGTTAGATATGTTAAAACCGTTGAATGTATATCGAATACCCGAACTCGATCTATTCCATGTATTAAACTATGAATGGATAGGAGGCACTAATGCTTGGGAAACCTATTTATTCAAGGAAGAATATAATACGATGTATGATCAGATACTGAAATCGATCCTGCCTGAATTAGATTGGAAGTTTTATGAAGGGAAACAGCTAAGCAAAAAAAAATTATTCAATAATGTTTTTAAACGATTGCTGAATAAATGAACTTGTGATATATTAAATTCCATAAATGTAATTAAATTCTTAATGCGGAAGCACCGCGAATAGAGGATCATTTCCTTTGTTTGCGGTGCTATTTCTATTCTCGAGAGGATGAATTTGAATGGACAGAATAACGATCTGGCTTGCTGATGAGAACGAGCACTATTCAGAATTGATGAAACGATATATTCGCACATCTATTTACAAGAATAAATTGAGCATAGCTGTTTATACGGATATTGAATGTTTTAAGCAATCTCTGGAGTATGTTCATAGTGAAGCGATTGTGCTTGTGTCAGCTTTATTCATACCTTTATGCACGGAGCTTATAAATCCAACTGTAATTTTTTTAACTGAAGAGACAAGTAAGGAGATAGCAGACCATCCCATTCATATATACAAATATAGACCTTTAAATCAAATTTTAGATCAAGTATTAAATATTTATTACGAAAGAAAGAGATATGTACACATCAATACAACGATCTCAGAAAACAAACCTAAGGTGATGGCTGTTTACTCTGCATCTGGAGGAAGTGGTGTCACGACGATAGCACTTCAATTATCTGAATTCTATGAGAGTCTAGGCAAGAAAGCATTCTATCTGAATCTAGAACCTATTAATAGCATGCTGTCTTCATCAGCAGATGGCGCTGTGACTCGTTTTACTCAAGTATTGTACATGATTAAGAGTGGTCAACCGCTTCTAGGCAAGCTACATCAATTACTACAGTCAGATCATTCGGGACATTATGATATGTTCCATCCAGCAAGATATTCACGTGAATGGCTAGAATATGAGAGGGAAGATATCCAGCTCCTACTACAAGCATTAAAGAAAACCGGTCGATATGACGTCATTATTATGGATGTAGGGAGTAGTCTATCCAGTACTACAGTAGGGGCTTTGGAATATTGCGATGAGATATTCTGGGTTATTCCTGACCGCTCTGGATCATTGGCTAAAGTTGAATATGTGAGAGATGAGCTAGGTAGATTGTCCTCACAGTTACTCGAGCATGTTCGCAACCGAAGTAAATTTGTACAACAACTGTATAGCTCATTGCAAACTATGAAGCCAAATTCGAGCTGTGATTTTGACACGGTATTACCATTCATTGCTGAATGGCAGCACAGCGCCGCTGGAGCGCCGCCGTCTCCATACCGCCAGGCACTACTTCGTTTAATTGGAACAGTTACTGAAGAGGAGATGAATCAGATTGGAGGACCTGCAGGAGAGGCAATACATCATCTTGCGTGATCGAGTGTGTCAAGAGCTGGAGCTTGCTCCATTCCTGACAGATGAACAATTGAAGGAATTCATTGATCAGTCTATATTTGATTCCCCCAAATGCTATGACTTGCATACGGAGGATAAGCTGAAGCTAGCGTCCCGATTATTTCATTCATTCCGAGGGTTAGATATTCTTCAACCTTTAATCGATGATCCGGGTGTGACAGAGATTATGATTAATGGTCCTAATCACATCTTCATTGAGAAGGGAGGAATTACTGAACGAATAGCGCTCAACTTCGAAAGCACGGAGAAATTGGAGGATTTGATTCAGATTATGGTAGGGAAGGTGAATCGCGCGGTTAATGATGCACAGCCGATCGTTGATGCGAGGTTACAGGATGGATCTCGAGTCAACGTTGTTCTACCGCCCATTGCACTGAGCGGACCGACTGTCACGATTCGTAAATTCCCTGATAACCCTTATACATTACCCGAATTAGTAGTCAAAGGTACGATCAGTAACGAAGCAAGTCAGATGCTTGAACAGCTAGTGAAGGCGAAATATAACATTTTCATTGGAGGTGGTACAGGCTCTGGCAAGACTACGCTGCTTAACGCCCTTTCACAATGTATACCCGTTAATGAACGAGTCATCACAATTGAGGATTCCGCAGAATTAAAAATTAGAGGTGTTAAAAATTTGGTCAGTATGGAAACTAGGAACGCAAATACGGAGGGGAAAGGGAAGATTGCTATCAGTGATTTAATCCGTACATCCTTAAGAATGCGGCCTAATCGTATTATTGTCGGAGAGGTTCGTGGTGCAGAGGCTTATGATATGCTGCAGGCGATGAATACAGGACACGATGGTTCACTATCCACAGGCCACGCGAATTCTGTAATCGACATGCTTTATCGATTAGAGACTATGGTGTTAAGTGGTGTTCTGCTGCCATTGGAAGCCATTCGGAGACAGATTTGCTCGGCGATCGACATTATGGTTCATCTATCTAGATTCCGAGATGGGTCAAGGCGAGTTACAGAGATTAGCGAGATTGCAGAGATCAGCAGCGGAGAAATTAAACTGAACCCATTATATACATATGTTCATCACACAGAGGATGAGCTTAGAGGATTGTTAAGCAACAGTGGAAATTCTCTAATGAGGACGGAGAAATGGATTAGATCTGGTATGCCGCAATACGAACGAATGGGGGGTGTAGGTGTGACATGAGCATTAAAAGCTTGGTTGTCCTGATCGCTGCAGTATCGTTGTTTGGTGTTGGGTATTTGTTCTACAAGAATATTGTTATTGCTGCTGGATGTTCTGTATTTAGCTTCTCTGCTATCCCTATCTACCACAGATTTATGAGGGAAAGAAGAGATCGTATGCTGTCTGAACAATTCAGATATGTATTGTATTCATTATCTTCACTATTAGCAGC
>JBBDTA010000114.1:5793-30732 GCA_040904605.1 Paenibacillaceae bacterium | reverse complement strand
AGAATAGATCTTCATCTAAAAGGATTGGAAGCACTAGGAGCAAACATAGAAGAAAGAGATGGCATGATCATCTGTCGGGCTGATCGACTGATCGGCACAGAAATCATGTTGGATTTCCCTAGCGTAGGGGCTACCGAGAATATAATGATGGCGGCGACTACTGCAGAAGGTACGACTTTCATTCATAATGCAGCTCGGGAGCCTGAAATTGTAGATTTGCAGAATCTGCTCAATCGGATGGGTGCAAGCATCGCGGGTGCAGGTACGGATACGATTATGGTCAAGGGTGTAAATCGACTGGTGCCTTGTCATTATCGTATTATCCCTGATCGCATTGTTGCGGGCACACTCATGGTTGCTGCAGCGGCAACTAGAGGACATATTATCATTAGAGATGTTAATCCGGCACACCTCACAGCTATCATCCATGTGTTGCGAAGAGCTGGTGTTCAAATTACAATTGACGGTGATATAATAAGTGTCAGTTGTACGGAGCGTCCCAAAGCCCAGGAACGTATTGTTACAGCGCCATATCCAGCCTTTCCAACGGATTTACAAGCACAGATTATGGTGTTCCTTGCTTTATCTGATGGGATGAGTATTATTAAAGAAACCATCTTTGAGGGCCGATTTAAGCACATTGGTGAACTAACCCGCATGGGTGCAGATATTACTCAGGATTTGAACAGTGCTTTTATACGCGGCGTTCCGCGACTGTATGGTAATACGGTGGAAGCAACAGATTTAAGAGCGGGTGCGGCGATTGTAATAGCTGGCCTTGTAGCTAAAGGGACTACTATTATTGAACAGGTTCATCATATTGATCGGGGCTACGAGCAGATCGATCATATTCTAAGCCATCTCGGTGCATCCATTCATAGGCACTCACCCACATCAATAGCGAAAATATTGTAAGATCAGCGGATCTATCCCCTTTTTCTTGTGAGGAGTGAGGGGATAGTACAGCCGTTTTACCTAAAGAGCTAATTCAATAGTTGTATGTTTTTGGACAAGCTCATGGAGAGGTGTAGCAGTGGCTAACCAACGAATTCCCCGATTGCCTAAACCGAAGATCAAGAAAAATCGCGGCAAAAAAGTGATCTATCTTCTTCTAATGTTTTTTGTTGTGCTTTTAGTCGTTCTTTTTTTCAGATCGTCTATTAGTAAAATTAATAGCATTGAAATCAAGGGCAATCATTACACAGAGCTTACGCAAGTTGGACAAGCACTATCCGTAGAGATTGGCGATTCCTTCTTCTCGGCAAGCGCAGGGCGTCTGGAGAAGCGGATCCGGCAGCTAACCAATGTGGAGAGTGTTACGGTTATTAAACGTTTCCCCGGACAAATTCAAGTTAAGATCAAAGAATTTGGTGAAGTTGCTCATGTAATAGGGCAAGATGGCAAAATGAATATTGTGCTATCCAACGGTAATGTCGTCATTCCGATCAAAGGTAAGAGCATTAAATTGATGCCTGTATTGTCTGGTTGGGAACAACAATTGGACAATCAGAAAAAATTAAGTATACGATTACGAGATATTCCACAAACCTTACTATCGGATATCTCCCAGATTAAACCAGATCCATCTCCTTCTTACCCCGATCGAATTCGCCTATATACCCGTTCACATTTCGAGGTTATTACGACGATTGGGTATCTACCTGACAAAATTGACTTTATGCGAGCTATTATCGGTGAGAGAGAGCCAGGGGAAATTATACTGCTGGAGGCAAACTCTTATCGATCCTATGAATCCATAAAGCCTGTGGATGAAGCCACACAAACTGGTGAAGATAAGCAAGAAGAAGCAACGTGAAATTGATTTCCATAAGTAAGAATTAACACTACTAAATCGTTTCAATTAGTGTTAAAATTGTTAATGTGTATTTACAGTTAACTTGATTTGAATTTCTAGACAAGCTAGTTATTGTAAGGGCTACAGCGTTCGACAGCTAATGACAATTTCACAAAAATAATGCAAGAAAAAGAGGGAAACCTTAAGACATGTTGAATATGTACATATTATCTTTCATTAAAGAGGACACGGCTATGTCGTATTTCATCTATAGTGAAATGGGGGGTGCCACGGGTTGAGCGGCAATGACATCATTGTTAGTTTAGACATCGGTACATCCAAGGTCCGTGCCATCATTGGCGAAATCAATAATGGAGTCATCAATATTATTGGGGTTGGAACTGCCGAGTCTGAAGGTATTCGTAAGGGTGCGATAGTCGATATCGATAAAACCGTCTCATCAATCCGTAATGCGATTAGTCATGCGGAGCGTATGGTCGGTATTCAAATATCGGAAGTATATGTCGGTATTGCAGGTAATCATATTAGTCTGCAAGCTAGCCATGGCGTTGTCGCCGTATCAAACGAGGATCGAGAGATTGGACACGACGATATTGAACGGGTGCTTCAAGCGGCCAAGGTAATTGCCTTACCGCCTGAGAGGGAAATTATCGGTATCGTACCGAAGCAGTACTTGGTAGATGGGTTGGAAGGGATTCACGATCCACGGGGAATGATTGGAGTGCGCCTGGAAGTAGAAGCGACAATCATAACAGGTGCCAAAACTGCTATTCATAATCTTGTCCGTTGTATTGAGCGGTCTGAGTTACGTCTGTCTGGACTTCTGCTCATGTCTTTATCAGCAGGACAGCTTGCTTTATCTAAGGATGAGAAAATGCTTGGCACGTGCCTTGTAGACATCGGTGCTGGTGCAACAACAATTTCAGTGTTCGAACAAGGGAATCTCATCGCGATCTCTACTTTGCCTATTGGCGGAGAATTTATTACGAATGATATTTCCATAGGTTTACGCACACAATCGGAAATTGCAGAGAAGATCAAATTAAAGTTTGGATGTGCAGTTGTTGAGGATGCTGGTGCAGATCAAGTGTTCAAGGTAACACGGATCGGCAGTAATGCAGACAAGGAATACTCGCAGGTGGATCTGGCTAACATTATTGAGCCGCGCACAACGGAAATCTTCCAGTTAATTCGTCAAGAAGTGAAGAAATTAGGTTTCATAGAGCTTCCGGGTGGTTATGTATTAACAGGAGGATCTGTCTCCATGCCTAGTGTGATCACGATTGCTCAGAATGAACTCCATTCATCTGTTCGAATTGCTGTGCCAGATTTTATTGGCGTAAGGGATCCATCTTATACAGCAGGAGTAGGCATTATTCATTATGTAGCGAAGCATATGCGGCTCCGCTCAGCAGGTTATAGTAAGAAATCAGGCTACAAAAAATCAACATCCGACAATGGAAAGCAAAGTCTGTTTGAGAGATTTAAAAATTGGCTGAGTGAATTTATTTAATATGAACATATTCGTGCAGTGGGGAGGACAATGCCTGTTATGTTGGAATTTGATGTAGACATGGACCAAATGGCCAAGATTAAAGTCATCGGTGTAGGTGGCGGTGGTAGCAATGCTGTCAATCGAATGATCGAATTTGGCCTTAAGAATGTAGAATTCATCACTGTTAATACCGATGCACAAGCACTTCAGATGGCGCGTTCGGAGCAGAAGCTGCAGATTGGTGAGAAGTTGACACGAGGGCTTGGCGCTGGAGCTAATCCAGATGTAGGGAAGAAAGCTGCTGAAGAGTCTCGCGAAGTAATTAATAATACATTGAGCAATGCAGATATGGTATTCGTAACAGCAGGAATGGGTGGAGGTACAGGCACTGGAGCTGCGGCGGTAATCGCCGAAATCGCCAGAGAATGTGGAGCTCTTACCGTTGGTGTAGTAACCCGCCCCTTTACCTTTGAGGGACGCAAACGTGCACTTCAAGCTGAGCAAGGGATCGCATCGCTGAAAGAAAAGGTAGATACCCTTATTGTCATCCCTAATGATCGATTGTTAGAAATTGTCGATAAGAAGACACCGATGATCGAAGCGTTCCATGAGGCTGATAATGTATTGCGTCAAGCTGTTCAAGGTATCTCAGATTTAATCGCAGTTCCGGGTCTAATAAACTTAGACTTCGCAGATGTGAAAACCATTATGACTGAGCGTGGTTCAGCGCTAATGGGAATCGGCTTAGCTTCAGGTGAGAATCGTGCTGCTGAAGCAGCTAAGAAAGCGATTATGAGCCCTCTGCTTGAAACATCGATTGAAGGCGCGCGTGGAGTCATAATGAACATTACCGGCGGTGCTAATCTTAGCCTATATGAAGTAAACGAAGCCGCAGAAATTGTTATTGCTGCTTCTGATCCGGATGTGAATATGATCTTCGGTGCTATTATCGATGAGGAAATGAAGGAAGAGATCAAGGTAACCGTTATTGCTACCGGCTTCGAGCATAAAGCCTATACTCCTCAAGACCGTCGACCAGCTACCACGAATCTTTCGCAACAGCCGAGTTCATCACAACAATCGAGCCAACTAAGTCAACCGGAGTCTACTGAGCCTAAATCCTCTACACTTCGTCCATTCGGTGCTCAGCCTACGAATGATCAGTTGGATATTCCAACCTTTTTACGTAACCGTGGCAAACAATCCATGGATGAATAGGTATCAGAATTATCAATGATCCGCCAAATCAAGAGGCTTTCTAAGTCGTTATTATAACGACTTAGAAAGCCTCTTTTTTGTTACCAAAAACATGTTTTCTCGACGGCGCATTCCGACAGTCTTTGAAAATTTGTTGGGATATACTAGGTTCAGTCCGTGAGAGACGGGAAGGTCGGCACCTTAATGAAATCAGTCAGTGTGTATGTGGATCTGATTTTTCTGACCAACGTATTATTCGATGCAGCGATGCTAATGGTGACAGCAGGGATAAGACGTACACATATTCGATATTGGCGAATTTTTGTTGCATCAATCGTTGGAGCACTTTATACCGTTCTTATGTTCTTTCCTGCTTTCTCTTTATTATTTACAGTGTTCTTTAAAATTGGCTTTTCTTTCATTCTAGTGTACATCGCTTTTGGATTTGGGAGTCTACAGCATTATTTGCGCAACATAGGAATGTTCTACCTCATTCATGTTGCAACTGCTGGGTCCGTGTTCGCAGTCCATTATTTACTATTGTCCTCTGGAGAGGTTATGAGTGGAATACTACTATCCCCATCTGGAGCGACAGCCTTTGCTATTGAGAGTGGATTGTGGATGGCATTCCCGGTATTTGCGGGATCCCTTTTCTTTTTTCGTAATGTATTTAAGTCGTCACTGCGGACTGAAGCGCTAACATCCTATACAGCGGAAGTTCTTGTGGAAATCGATGATACGATCAGATGCTGTAAGGGGTTAATTGATACCGGGAACCAATTGTATGATCCATTAACGCGAACCCCAGTGATGGTGATGGAATGTGAACAGTGGCTGGATAGCTTACCAGAAATGTGGGTTAGACGAATTCGCAGCAATGAGGTGGATCTGATCATATCAGATATGAGCGAGGGGGAATTTGTATGGAGCGATCGTCTGAGATTAATTCCATATCGAGGTATAAGTCGAGGGACGCAATTTATGCTAGCACTGAAACCGGACAAGGTGGTGATAACCATACATCAGACATCATATGAAACCAAGAAGGTGCTCATTGCGCTAGATGGGGGGAAATTGAGTGCTAATGGAAGCTATCAGGCTCTAGTCCATCCCATGTTAGTACAATCAATTCATAAAAACTAAGCATAAGCTTACGAAGTAGTTTTGTTTGAATGACCTTACTTCGCAAGACAGTATAATAAAGCAAAACTTTAAGGAGGAAGCCTAGTGCTATTGAAGTGGAAATTGGTGTTGAAGATTTATTATTTGCGCATGTTATATCAGATTGGACTTAAAAGTGAAGAGCTCTACTACATAGGTGGTAGTGAAGCTTTACCTCCTCCATTAACTCGTGATGAGGAAGTCTATCTATTAGAGCAATTACCCAAAGGTGACGCCGCTATTCGGGCTGTGTTAATTGAACGGAATTTACGGCTCGTTGTTTATATAGCTAGAAAGTTTGAGAATACAGGGATCAACATTGAAGATCTTGTATCGATTGGTGCCATTGGACTAATCAAAGCGGTCAATACCTTCGATCCGGAGAAGAAGATCAAATTAGCTACTTACGCTTCACGTTGTATAGAGAATGAAATTCTTATGTATTTACGACGCAACAGCAAGCTAAGAACGGAAGTATCCTTTGATGAGCCGCTGAATATAGATTGGGATGGTAATGAACTATTATTATCCGATGTACTCGGGACAGATAATGATATTATCTATCGTAATATTGAAGAGCAGGTCGATCGTAAGCTGTTAAAAAAAGCGTTGGGAAAGCTTTCAGAACGTGAGCGTCTAATTATGGAATTACGTTTCGGGTTACAAGACGGTGAAGAAAAAACGCAAAAGGACGTAGCGGATATGTTAGGTATTTCGCAATCCTATATATCACGGCTTGAGAAGCGAATTATCAAAAGATTGCGTAAGGAATTTAATAAGATGGTCTAAGAACGAACGAATAAAAAGACTGACCTCGGGGATAATTAACATTAATGTTTCTCCTTGGGAGGTATTCACAAGATGCGTAACAAAGTCGAAATTTGTGGTGTAGATACCGCGAAGCTTCCGGTGTTGAATAACGTAGAGATGCGCGGACTATTCGTGCAACTGCAAACACTTAATGATCGATCGGCAAGAGAGAAACTGGTTAATGGGAACCTTCGTCTTGTATTAAGCGTCATTCAACGATTCAATAACCGTGGCGAGTTTGTGGATGATTTATTCCAGGTTGGTTGTATTGGGCTGATGAAGGCAATCGATAATTTTGACTTAGGTCAGAATGTAAGATTCTCAACGTATGCAGTACCCATGATCATAGGAGAAATTCGGCGCTACTTGCGCGATAATAATCCAATTCGTGTATCACGTTCACTAAGAGATATTGCTTACAAAGCTTTGCAGGTACGTGATATGTTGACCAATAGAAACAGTCGGGAACCTACAATTATGGAAATTGCTGAAGAACTGAATGTTCCGAAGGAAGATATTGTATTTGCACTAGATGCCATTCAAGATCCAGTGTCATTGTTCGAACCGATCTATCATGATGGGGGAGATCCCATCTATGTGATGGACCAGATTAGCGATGATCGCAATAAGGATGTTTCTTGGATTGAGGAGATTGCTTTACGTGAAGGCCTTAGAAAGCTTAATGCTAGAGAAAAGATGATACTCTCCATGCGATTCTTCGAGGGCAAAACCCAAATGGAAGTAGCCGATGAAATTGGCATATCCCAAGCCCAGGTATCAAGGCTAGAAAAATCAGCCATTACACAAATGCAGAAGCATGTAAAATCACAATAGTCGTGCTAATAAACCGTTCAGCAATAAGCTGGATGGTTTATTTGTATTTACGGGCATTTTATGGTCTGGGTACATATACTAATTATTAAAGAAACGAAACGTTCTCAGTCCTTTTAAGAAGGGAAACGTGGTACCCCCGTGAAAATATCCGATTTTCAAACGAAGGATGTTATTAATATTGTAGATGGAAAGAAGCTCGGTCAGATTAGCGATCTGGAGCTGGACTTGCGACATGGACGAATTGAGTCCATTGTCGTTCCTAATGTTAGTCGTTTTTTTGGTTTGATTGGTGGTGGTACTGAAATAATTATTCCTTGGAAAAATATTATTAAAATCGGCTTGGATGTGGTTTTAGTTAAACTAGATGAGGGAAGAGCTTATCATAGTGATGAAGATAGCGAGATTGTTCATGACTATACGAGATCGTATCGTGCCTGAGTATTCTGTTTGTGGTAAACTAATGGGAACAAGTGTATCTAAGGTAAGGTGGTGATAGCGTGGAGGCATTTGTAAATCTCAAGCAGAAGGACTCCTCTTTTCGATTAGAAGCGTGGATGGACAAGTTTGATGGTTTATCCGTTGGATTTACTTCGAGATTAGGGGGAGTAAGCCAGCATCCAATGAAGTCATTAAATTGTGCTCTGCATGTTGGGGATCGGATAGAGGATGTTATCGCCAATCGACAGCTTGTAGCAGAGGGTGCTGGCTTTACATTCGATGCGTGGACCTGTGCGGAGCAAGTACACGGCAATGCTATTAAGAAGGTTACTTTGCGGGATAAGGGTGCGGGCAAGCACACACGTGATCAAGCCATTCAGGATACTGATGCTCTGATAAGCAATGAATCAGGGGTAATGCTCGCGGCATTTTTTGCGGATTGTGTACCCTTATACTTCATTGATCCCGTACATCATGCTATTGGATTAGCGCATGCAGGTTGGAAAGGGACAGCGTTACATATTGCAGAACGAACGATCGAAGCGATGCAGAGAGAATTTGGCAGCCAACCCGAACATCTGCTTACGGCTATAGGTCCCTCCATTGGTGTATGCTGTTATGAGGTGAATGATCAGGTCATTGAACAGCTTGATTGTGAACCGCCAGCCAAGCAGGAGAATGGTCGTTATATGCTGGACTTGAAAGAAACAAACCGACAGTTTATGATAAGAGCAGGAATATTACCTATAAACATCGAAATATCTGAGTGGTGTACAAGCTGTAATACGGACTTATTCTATTCCCATAGAGCTGAGAATGGACAGACCGGTAGGATGACCGCTTGGATTGGTTGGAAGGATGAGGTGACATAATAACCATTGCATCTTAAAGAGCGAATATCTCGTGTAGAAGCGCGGATTCAATCAGCCTGTATTCGAGCTGAACGAAATCGTGATGATATCCATATCATTGGTGTAACCAAATATGTCGATTTATCAAACACACGTGCTGTACTTGAAAGTGGCATTCATCATCTCGGTGAGAATCGTTGGCACAATGCCAAGGAGAAGTGGGAAGCGATTGGCGATGAGGCAACATGGCATTTTATTGGTCATTTACAGACGAATAAGACGAAAGATGTCGTGGGTCGATTTACTTATATTCATTCTCTGGACCGAATCGCTCTTCTGCAGGAACTTGATAAGAAAGCAGCCCAAATGAATGTGACCGTCCAAGCTTTTATCCAGGTGAATGTATCTGGTGAGGAATCCAAATATGGATTGTCTCCTGATCAGTTGTTCTCCTTTGTTGCTGAGACGAATGCATATCCTCATGTGCAAATCGTTGGATTGATGACGATGGCGCCACACGAGGTTAATCCAGAGCATACCAGGCCTGTATTCAGAGGTCTTCGGATGCTGCGGGATGAACTGAACGAGCGTGCGGTAATCGATCATTCTATCGATCACCTATCGATGGGGATGTCCAATGATTATGAAATTGCTGTAGAGGAAGGCTCAACATGGCTAAGATTGGGTTCGGTATTATTCACTGAATAGTGAGTTGATATGGAGGTTGGAAGGATGAGTGTTATGAGTAAGCTATGGGGTTTCTTAGGTCTTCAGGAAGAAGAAGAATTAATCGAACGGGTACGTGTAGAAGAGCCTAATTCCGAGGCGGAATACAATTTTGCCGATCAGCGTAAGAATAAAGGTAATGTTGTCGGATTACCAACAGCGAAGCCAACGAAGATGGTTCTCAGTGAGCCGCGCTCCTATGAGGATACACAAGAAATTGCCGATCAGCTGCGACTTCGTCGGCCTGTTCTGGTTAACCTACAGAGAGTTAGACCAGATCAAGGCACGCGGATCGTTGATTTTCTGAGCGGAACTGTGTATGCATTAAATGGCGGTATTAGTAAGGTTGGTCAGAATATTTTCTTGTGCACACCAGAAACGGTAGAAATTCAGGGAGCAATTACAGAAATTATGGATGGCGATATGGACTACAAGAAATCGAGGTGAGATTATTTTGGCTACAGTTGAAAAATTTCTATGGACACTTGAGAATATTTATTTTTTTATGCTGATCGCTTATGTTCTAATGTCGTGGCTGCCTAACGCTCGTGAAAGCTTTGTGGGAGAACTATTAAGCAAGCTGGTTGAGCCTTATTTAGCACCTTTTCGTCGGATTATACCTCCAATCGGAGGCATGATCGACATCTCACCTGTTGTTGCTTTGTTTGCTCTTAAGTATGTCGTAATGGGAATCATTGCGATTCTTAGCTTCATTATTCCGGCGTAGATGAATTCAAGCATCTTGTCGCACTATCACCCGGATGAACGTGGTTTTGTTGAGAAAATGGTCGACTGGCTGGAACGTACAGCAGTGCAGCATCAGTTAAAGCGTACGGATTTCCTTGATCCGAGACAAACCCATATTGTTGAGATGCTTGTCCGGCGTTATCCAAGCTTGCAGATGAGGCTTGACGGTGGTTACCCACAGGCAGAGCGCCAAAGGGCGATCATCGCACCTGACTATATGGATGTAGAAACACAAGACATGGGAATACGTTTGTTAATCGTTGACTCCAGCGATTCGAAGATATCTGAGCTTGATCATGGTGATTATCTAGGTTCTTTGCTTGGATTGGGATTGAAAAGAGAGAAAATTGGTGATCTGCATGTTTCTGATCGAGGCTGCCAATGCATAGTCACAGAGGAGCTTGCAGAGTTTATTCATCTGCACCTACAGCAGGTTCATCGCGTGCATGTTATGACATCGATTGTATCGTTGGATCAATTAGAGCCAATAATTCCAAAGCTACAGGAGATGAATCTGTCTGTTGCATCGATGCGATTAGATGGTATCGTCTCTGATGTATGCAGGTTGAGTCGTGCGAAGGTGATGATCCCTATTAAAGCTGGACGCTGTAAGGTGAATTGGAAAGTAGAAGAAGACCCTTCTCGCCCTCTCGCCGAAGGGGATACCATCTCCATGAAGGGCTTTGGTCGTTTTGTCCTAACGGCCGTTCAGGGAGAAACTAAGAAGGGAAGAATTCGGATTACAATTGTAAAATATGTGTAGATAGTTATACGAATGTTGCAGGATTTCGAGTTATATTGTCGAAATCATAGAAAAAAGGAAGCATATGCCTACGAAGTAGCATTTTTTGACTTCTTGTGCATTCATCCAAAACTTTTAGGAGGTGTACCAATGCCGTTAACGCCGTTGGACATACATAATAAGGAATTTGCCCGTAGAATGCGCGGCTATGATGAAGATCAAGTGAACGAATTTCTAGATCAGATAATTAAGGATTATGAAGCACTCATTCGCGAGAATAAGGAATTACAAACTTCGCTGACTTCTATTGAAGAGAGACTAGGTCACTTCACGAACATTGAAGAGACACTCAGCAAAGCTATTATTGTAGCTCAGAATGCAGCAGATGAACTGAAGAGTAATGCCAAGAAAGAAGCTCAGCTGATCATTCGAGAAGCAGAGAAGAATGCTGACCGCATCATCAATGAATCGTTAGCTAAATCTCGTAGAATTGCTATAGAGATGGAAGAACTGAAGAAGCAATCGATGATCTACCGAACCCGATTCCGTTCTCTACTGGAAGCGCAGATCGAGATTCTTAAGGAAGAAAGCTGGGACTCCCTTGAAGCCATCGATGTTCCACAGCTCAGCGAGCACAATTGACATCAATGCTTCAATTCGTTATATTTACTTCAATGTAAATGATCACTAAAACGTTGATTGGGATAAGTACATGGTAGCTTTGAACCTTAGCGAGTCGGGGTTGGTGTAAGCCCGATGTTCGAACACGATAGAATATCACCCAAGAGTACCACTTGAAATACGGATAAGTTCATCGTCTGTAGAGTAGAGAGGGTCGGTTGATTACCGTTAAACAATCTTCGAGTGATGAAGGTCTTTCTAGGATGTATGCTTACTTCATTATGAGGGTGGTACCGCGAGAGAACCGCTTCTCGTCCCTTTTTTTGGGATGAGGAGCTTTTTTTATTATCGAAAACTTAGCCTATGCTTACGATGTAGTTTTATCGATCACTTGCGTGATCATCAAAAACTTTTAAGGAGTGTGTACAAGTGGATTATGGAAAATCGTTAAATTTACCACAAACCGAATTCCCTATGCGTGGCAATCTGCCGCAAGCAGAACCAACGATGCAACAGTGGTGGGATGAAATCGCTATTTATACCAAGGTGAGAGAGCATCGTAATGGCAAACCGAAGTTTATCTTGCATGACGGCCCTCCATTCGCTAATGGAGACATTCATATCGGGCATGCTCTGAATAAATTGTTGAAGGATTTCATTGTTCGTTATCAGACGATGAAAGGCTTCGATGCA
The DNA here is from genome assembly GCA_040904605.1 of Paenibacillaceae bacterium. Lineage (GTDB taxonomy): Bacteria > Bacillota > Bacilli > Paenibacillales > UBA4045 > UBA4045. Next base: position 18,601 of record JBBDTA010000114.1, on the reverse strand, counting down.
CCTTATGTTCCCGGTTGGGATACTCACGGATTACCGATTGAGCAGGCTATATCCAATAGCGGTAAGGTTGATCGCAAGAAGATGAGCGTGCTTGACTTCCGGAACGCCTGTAAAGATTATGCATTAAATTGGGTCGATAAGCAGCGTCTGGGTTTTAAGCGATTAGGCATTCGAGCCGATTGGGACAACCCTTATATGACACTTCAACCGCAATATGAAGCCCAGCAAATCCGTGTATTTGGGAGTATGTTCAAGAAGGGTTCAATCTATAAAGGTTTAAAGCCCGTATACTGGTCCCCATCCTCAGAGAGTGCACTTGCAGAGGCTGAGATTGAGTATAAGGAAAAAACTTCAGCCTCCATCTATGTAGCATTCGATGTGAAGGATGGGAAGGGCATACTACCTAATGATGCACAGATTGTTATCTGGACGACGACCCCTTGGACTTTGCCGGCTAACCTTGGGATTAGCGTGCACCCGGATTATGAATATGTATTAGTTGAGGTTGATGGTAAGAAATATGTGCTTGCCGAGGGGATGCTTGAACAAGCGGCCAAGCAAATTGGCTGGAATGAATATAACATCGTTGGTACATGGAAGGGTGCGTCGCTTGAATTTGTAGTTTGTCAGCATCCATTCTATGAGCGTGATTCCCTCGTTATGGTTGGAGATCATGTCACATTGGAAGCTGGAACAGGCTGTGTACATACAGCGCCTGGACACGGTGAGGAAGACTTTGCAATTGGCCAGAAGTATCAGATTGGTGTGCTCTGCCCCATAGATGATCAAGGTAAATTTACGAATGAAGCACCAGGGTTTGAAGGTATATTCTACGACAAGGCAAATGCCATGATTACAGAGATGCTGAAGGAATCCGGTAAATTATTGCATCTGTCATTCATTCAGCATCAGTACATGCATGATTGGAGAACGAAGAAGCCAGTTATCTACCGGGCTACTGAACAATGGTTTGCTTCAGTAGATAAATTCCGTCAACAAATACTTGATCAGATCAAGCAGGTCAAATGGACACCGGCATGGGGCGAAACTCGCTTGCATAATATGATTGCTGATCGAGGAGATTGGTGTATATCCAGGCAACGGGCATGGGGTGTACCTATCCCGACATTCTATTGTCGTGATTGCTCAACCCCTCTTGTCACGGAGGAGACGATTGGCCACATAGCTGACATCTTCGAGCACGAGGGCTCGAATGCCTGGTTTGCTCGTGAAGCTGAGCAGCTGATGCCGACTGGTACTGTCTGTACATCATGCGGCGGTAATGACTTCCGCAAGGAGACAGATATCATGGACGTATGGTTCGATTCAGGCTCTAGTCACATGGCCGTGGTCGAAGCAAGACCTGAATTAAGCTTTCCAGCCGACCTATATTTGGAAGGATCCGACCAATACCGCGGTTGGTATAACTCCTCATTAATTACTAGCGTTACTGTGCGCGGTGAGTCACCTTATCGAGGCATTCTAAGCCACGGCTTCACACTAGATGGTGAAGGACGCAAAATGTCCAAATCGATCGGGAACACAGTAGATCCTTTGAAGGTTTGTGGATCGTTGGGCGCAGATATACTTCGGCTGTGGGTAGCTTCTGTTGATTACCAGGAGGATGTCCGAATATCCGATAACATCCTGACCCAGACGACTGAGGTGTATCGCAAAATTCGCAATACACTTCGATTCTTACTAGGTAACCTGAATGATTTCAATCACGAACAAGATGTTGTTGCTTATACTGACATGAATGAGTTAGATAAGTTTGCGATGAACCGATTACATCGGATGATCGAACGTGTAACGAACGCTTACGACAAATACGAATTCCATCTCGTGTATCAGGCTGTTCATCATTTCTGCGCGGTAGAAATGAGTGCATTCTATCTCGATATCGTCAAGGATCGATTATACGCTAGTCGGTCGGATGATCCGGCTAGGAAGGCATGTCAGACAGTATTGTATGAAGCATTAACGGCGATAACTAAGCTGGTTGCCCCGATATTGCCACACACAGCCGATGAAGTTTGGAAGTACATCCCGGGAATAGAAGGGATAAGTGTCCAGCTTGCTGATCTTCCTAAAGTATACACTGCGGTATTCAACGATGAGAAAGAACAGCTTTGGAGCCAATTCATTGAGCTTCGCGAGGATGTATTCAAAGCGTTAGAGCAAGCCCGTCAGGATAAACTGATTGGGAACTCACTAAGCGCTTGTGTACACGTGTATCCGAACGAAGCTGCATATAAGCTGCTGCAAAGCTTTGAGTCATTAGATACCTTATTCATTGTGTCCCAAGTGAAGATTTATACTCCGGATATAGCAACTCCTGAAACAGCTGTTAAATTCAAGCAATGTGCTGTGAATATAACGGTAGCCGATGGAGAGAAGTGTGATCGTTGTTGGATTGTAACAACGGATATCGGTTACCATTCGGAGCATCCAACGGTTTGTAAGAGGTGTGCAGAAGTATTAATCTCGAACAACTAACATTCTTGCTTTAATCATCTTCCGGTTTCGAGTATGGATCTCCTTCCAAGCCATGGTCGCCTTCTTCACCAGCCATATATTTGTGATATTCATTATTACGGAATATCATTGTAGATTGTCCGTAAATATCCGTTCCTAGGAAGCTTTCGAGGGCTTCGACATAACCGACATTCTCATCGGATTCGAGGTAAAGATTGTTGTAGTCCAACGCATCCGGGTCTTCAACCATAGCGGGTGTATTGGAGTTACCCCAGCTTGCGACAATCTGCCAGGCGTCCTCGCCATCGAATTCTGTCTCATCATCATGTTCGTCCAAGCTTGTTCGTCCGAATGGAGGAGCTAGTATCTCCTCCTCAACCGGACGTCCGACAGATATATCATGATTAGGCGCGTGTTTAATACAATAAGCTGTCCATGGGATTGCTTCCAAGCGAGCATAGGGAATCTGCTGCTCACAAACCAAACAAATCCCATACATACCGGATTCCATACTCTCAAGGGCAATTTCGACTTCTTCCAAATTATGCTCAGCATTCTCATTCAGAGCGATGTCCTTGCCACGTTCGAATAATTCACTTCCAATATCAGCAGGATGATTATCATAAAAGCTTAGCTCCCTGATCGAGTCGCGCATAGAATGATTAAGTCCATAATGCTCGGTTATCAATAATTGCTTCTCGATTTCGTTTTTTCGCTCAACAAGTTGCTTACGTAGCCTTGTACGTTGTTTTTCTGTTAAATGCATCGATTATTTAAACCCCTTTCTCCACGAGAATCTGTTATTAGGGTGCACGTATTGAAGCATTTTCTCACAAGGTAATTCCTTGTATGAAAGCCAATTCCATGAGCACCTAGTAATTGGACGGGTAAAGTTGCATTATGCTACAATGGGCATAGGGAAGTTCAAGGGTGGAGGCATTGGAAATATGTATTATTTGATTGCATTAGTAGTTTTTATAATAGATCAGATATCCAAAAGGTTAATCAAAACGAAGATGAATTTAGGTGATATCCACCCAGTCTGGGGAGATTTCTTCATCATTACTTCTCATCGTAATCAAGGTGCAGCCTTCGGGATTTTGCAGGGACAGCAGGTATTCTTTTTGATCATAACTGTTGTTTTCGTAATCGGAATTTTCTATTATTTGCAGAAGACGATCAAGATGGGCTACAAACGTGTACCCTTTGCTCTATGCTTAATGTTAGGCGGAGCCATTGGTAACTTTCTAGACAGAGCAATCTATGGTGAGGTCGTAGATTTCTTGCAATTTACCTTCAAATTTACTTTGTTCGGCTGGAAGGTTGATTACATATATCCCATCTTTAATGTGGCTGATGCTGCTATCGTAACAGGTACAATTATAATTTTATTGGACTCACTGATATCTTGGAGACGAGAAATTAAAGAGGCCAAATTAGCAGCAGCAACCGGGAAGGATACAACTAATGACCCTGATTGACATAGACACACAGGAAATCGTGGAATGGGAAATAGATGAGATTACGGCAGGAGAGCGTCTCGACAAATTTGTAACGGAAGCTGTATCTGATGAGATTTCAAGATCTCAAGTTCAGCTATGGATTAAAGACGGCTGTGTAAAGGTGAATGGTAAGATTGTAAAATCAAATCATCGTCTTGAAGCTGGGGAGCAGGTAGCGCTTACTGTGCCTGAAGCTGTTGATTCTGTCATTGTACCAGAAGATATACCACTGGATATTGCCTATGAGGATAAGGATCTCATTGTCGTTAACAAGAGCCGAGGGATGGTTGTTCATCCAGCAGTCGGACATAGCTCTGGCACCTTGGTGAATGCATTGATGTTCCATTGCCAGGATTTATCTGGAATTAATGGAGAGTTACGCCCAGGCATTGTACATCGTATTGATAAGGACACATCAGGTTTAATGATGGCGGCCAAGAATGACAAAGCTCACATTTCGTTATCCAATCAATTGAAGGAACATACGGTAACCCGTAAATATATCGCCATTATCCATGGTCATCTACCCCATGATCAGGGGACCATTGATGCGCAGATCGGAAGAGATCCTAGAGACCGTAAACTGTTCGCTGTCAATACTAACATTGGTAAGCGGGCGGTTACACACTTCCGTGTATTGGAACGTTTTCCGGACTATACCATGGTCGAGCTTCAATTAGAAACAGGGCGAACCCATCAAATTCGTGTGCATATGAAGTTCATTGGACATCCCATCATAGGAGATCCCGTCTATGGACGGACTAAGGGGGTTACTATGAATGGACAAGCGTTGCATGCGGCAGTATTAGGCTTCATGCATCCAACATTGGGCTCATATATGGAATTTGAGGCACCTCTACCCGAGGACATGAATCGAGTGTTAGAAAATCTGCGTAATATGTAGAATAATTTTTCGTTATGAGGAGAATATATGATGAGTAAAATTAATCAAAACTATTTGCAATTACAGGGAAGCTACTTGTTCTCCGAAATCGCCAAGAGAAGAACAAAATTCATCGCTGACCACCCAGAGGCTCAAATTATCAGCTTAGGAATAGGCGATGTTACTCGTCCTCTGCCGGATGCAATCATTCAAGCTATGCACAAGGCGGTTGATGAGTATTCCAGCAGCGATACATTCCGTGGATATGGTCCTGAGCAAGGTTACGATTTCTTGCTTCAGGCGATTGTAGAGCATGATTATAAAGCACGTGGTGTAGATCTTGCTACGAATGAAGTATTCGTTAGTGATGGTTCCAAGTGTGATGTGGGTAACATTCAAGAAATTTTCAGCTTGGATAGTGTGATTGCTGTTATGGACCCAGTATATCCTGTGTATGTGGATACGAACGTGATGGCAGGCCGCTCAGGTAATTTCAACAAGGATACGAATCGTTATGATAATATCGTGTACTTACCTACGAATGCTGAGAACAAATTCAAACCAGATCTACCTAAGCAGAAGGTCGACATCATCTATTTATGTTATCCGAATAACCCAACAGGAATGACATTAACGAACAATGAGTTGAAGGTTTGGGTAGATTATGCTCGTGAGAATAAATGTGTTATTCTATTCGACTCAGCCTATGAAGCCTATATACAAGAAGAGGATGTTCCCCATAGCATCTATGAAATTGAAGGTGCTAAGGAAGTAGCTATTGAATTCCGCAGCTTCTCCAAAACAGCTGGTTTCACCGGTGTACGATGTGCTTATACCGTTGTTCCTAAAGCTCTGAAGGCATATGATAATGAAGGTAATTCTATTGCTTTGAATGATCTATGGAATCGCCGCCAAACGACTAAATTTAATGGCTGCTCATATATTACTCAACGTGGAGCTGCTGCTGTTTATTCAGAGGAAGGCCGTGAGCAGATCAGAGGCCTAGTGGATTATTACATGAGCAATGCGAATGTCATTCGCCAAGGATTAACAAATCTTGGACTTGAAGTATTCGGCGGAGTGAACGCTCCATATATCTGGTTGCGCACGCCGAATGGACTAGGCTCATGGGAGTTCTTCGATAAGCTAATTAGCGAAGCGAACATTGTTGGAACACCGGGCGTTGGCTTCGGACAGAGCGGGCAAGGCTACTTCCGTCTAACCGCATTCGGAAGTCGTGAGAATACAGAAATAGCGGTTGAACGAATGAAAAACCTAAAGTTTTAGTATTGACTTTCAGTGTTGAAACTGGGATAATCTAATGTAGTTAATAACTGTACCTTTAATTCAGTCCAGAGAGGCTGGTAAGGTTTCGTATTGATCAATCGCTGATTTGTCGGAATAATGGATATCTTGACCGCAGTGTACCTTGTACACCCATTATCACAAATCTGAGTATGAGAATCCGAAGCTCTCCGCCAACTGGCAGGGAGCTTTTTTCAATGAGGAGGCGCGAGTAGAGTATGAATGAAAAGCTTGTGATCATGGATGAAATTGCTATTCGGCGCGCGCTCACTCGTATAGCACATGAGATTCTGGAGAAGAACAAGGGAGTCGAGGATATCGTTCTTGCAGGTATTCGCACGAGAGGCATTTTCCTGGCAAGACGAATAGCGGCCATTATTAGCTCCATTGAACAAATGAGTATAATACTCCCCGTCACCGAAGTGGATGTAACTAGCTATCGTGATGATTTACTGGATAAAGCGTTAATGAGTAAACCTTCTTCAGAAGATCGGATTTCAATAGAAGGCAAAAAAATAATTTTATTCGATGATGTGCTCTACACAGGAAGGACCGTTCGAGCGGCCATGGATGCATTGATCGATCAAGGTAGACCCGAGATGATCCAGCTTGCGGTTCTGGTAGACCGAGGTCATCGTGAACTGCCGATTCGGCCGGATTATATCGGCAAGAATGTGCCAACGTCGAGGATTGAACTTATCGATGTATTGTTGAGCGAGATTGACGGAATCGATCAAGTGATCATCACACGTTAATACAGGATACCATGCTCAGTGCAGAATGTGAGTGTAATTACAGAAGGAGTGAGAATCAATGGGTATCTGGATCGTCAATGGTAAAGTGGTTGAATCGACGAGTGGACAACTAGTCGCAACGAACATCTTCATACAGGACGGTAAGATTGAAGCTATGGTAAGTCCTGATTCAGGATTAATTGATCGGAGTAAGCACGAAATCATTGATGCAGAAGGCGGACTTGTATCTGCAGGCTTGATCGATATGCATGTACACTTAAGAGAGCCTGGATTCGAGCACAAGGAAACGATTGCGACAGGCACCTTGTCCGCAGTGAAAGGTGGATTCACCACTATTGCTTGTATGCCGAATACCCGACCAACGATTGACTCGGTTGAGGTTTTGGAAAGCATATATAACAAAGCGAATGAAGCGGGTCTGGCTAGAGTATTATCATACGCTTGCATATCGAAGAACGAGCTTGGACGTGAGCTTACCGATTTCGCAGCACTGAAGGCAGCTGGCGCTATTGGTTTCACAGACGATGGTGTGGGTGTGCAGAGTGCGCAGATGATGAAGGACGCAATGTCGCTAGCTAAGAGTATAGAGTTGCCGATTATTGCTCACTGTGAAGATGATACCCTCATCGCTGGCGCACCTGTCTCTGAAGGAGTCTTCTCCCGTAAGCAAGGCCTAAAGGGAATTCCGAATGAAGCTGAAGCTATTCATGTAGGCCGAGACATTCTGCTAGCTGAAGCAACGGGTGTTCATTATCACGTATGCCATGTCAGCGCTGAACAATCTGTAAGGCTGATTAGACTTGGCAAGCAGTGCGGGATTAAGGTAACAGCCGAAGTATGTCCGCACCATCTACTCCTATCCGATGAGGATATTCCAGGGATGGATGCCAATTGGAAGATGAACCCACCCCTCAGATCAAGACGTGATGTTGAAGCGCTGATTGCTGGTGTAGAGGATGGTACGATCGACATGATCGTAACCGACCATGCACCTCATTCGGCTGAAGAGAAAGCAAAAGGGATGATGCTTGCACCGTTCGGAATCGTAGGATTCGAGACAGCATTCCCGCTGCTCTATAGCAAGTTTGTAGTAACTGGACGATGGACGCTTCAATTCCTGCTGGACCGAATGACGATTAAACCAGCACAGGTTTTTGGGTTGCCGTCTGGGGTATTGGAGCTAGGCCGAGACGCCGATATTACGATTATCGATTTAGAGCAAGAGGTTACCGTTGATCCTGCAACCTTCCTAAGTAAGAGCAGTAACACACCGTTCGCTGGGTGGAAGCTACAGGGCTGGCCTACAACAACATTGGTGGGCGGCAAGGTCGTATGGACGAATCAACAGAAGGATACCAGCTCTGCTGGGCTATAAATAAACACATCGTTGTCACAGGGTTTATTTAAGAGGAGGGGTTTAACTTATGAAAGCAATACTACTGCTTGAAGACGGCACTATTTTTACAGGTAAAGGGTTCGGTGCGAAAACAGACTCAGTTGGTGAAATTGTGTTTAATACGAGTATGACTGGATATCAGGAAGTGCTGTCTGACCCGTCCTATTGTGGGCAAATCGTAACGATGACCTACCCGCTTATTGGAAATTATGGCATCACGCGTGATGATTTTGAATCCGTGCGTCCTTATATACACGGCTTCGTGGTTCGTGAGCATGAGGAGGTACCGAGTAACTGGCGAGCAGAATATTCAATTGATGAGCTGCTGAAGGAATATGGTATCCCCGGTATCAGTGAGATTGATACAAGAATGCTGACTCGGATACTGCGACATCATGGCACGATGAAGGGTATTATTAGTACGTCTGGTAAATCTGTTGAGCAATTACAGAAGATATTAGCGGAATCGCCATTACTAACAGATCAAGTGGAGCGTGTTTCCACGAAAAGCGTGTTCGGTTGCCCAGGTAATAAAGAGCGCGTTGTACTCGTTGACTATGGTTCGAAGAGTGGCATTCTGCGCGATTTAACATCACGTGGCTGCGACGTAGTCGTCGTTCCTCAGGATACTACTGCTGATCAAATTCGCAGACTTTGTCCTGACGGTATTCTGCTCTCGAATGGTCCTGGGGATCCTAAGAGTGTACCGCATGCCGTTGCTATGATCCGTGAGCTGCTTGGCGAGGTGCCGATCTTCGGAATTTGTCTAGGTCATCAACTCTTCGCCCTAGCTTGTGATGCTGATACGAGTAAGCTGAAATTCGGACATCGTGGTGGTAATCATCCGGTGAAGGATTTGGCTACGAATCGCTGTTACATCACTTCTCAGAATCATGGGTACACCGTTGACGAGGATTCTGTCCAAGGCACTGAGCTTCTCGTCACACATATCAATAATAATGACCGGACGATAGAAGGCTTAAAGCATCAACGATTCCCGGCGTTCTCCGTACAGTATCATCCGGAAGCATCACCAGGACCTTATGATTCCAGCTACCTGTTTGATGAATTTCTGCAGCTGATCAGCAATTGGAAGATGGCGAATCCAGTGCAGCCGAAGCAAGCGCAGTTCACGGAGAAAGCATTGAAGGCTGTCGATAATACGAGAGGAGAAGTGACGTATGCCCAGAAATAATACACTCAAGAAAATTCTCGTCATCGGCTCCGGCCCTATCGTTATTGGTCAAGCAGCTGAATTTGACTATGCAGGTACACAAGCGTGTCAAGCTTTGAAGGAAGAAGGCTTCGAGGTTGTATTGATTAACAGCAACCCAGCTACCATCATGACGGATACAAATATGGCAGATAAGGTGTATATTGAGCCGATTTCTCTAGAATTTGTTACCCAAATTATACGTCAAGAGCGCCCGGATGGATTACTTCCAACGCTTGGTGGTCAAACTGGCTTGAACATGGCGGTTGAATTAGCACGTGCAGGCGTACTTGAGCGTGAGAATGTCAAGCTACTTGGTACACAGCTCTCAGCGATAGAGCAAGCAGAGGATCGCGACTTGTTCCGGAATCTGATGCGTGAGCTAGACCAACCTGTTCCCGATAGCGTGATTGTTACTTCGGTTGCTGAGGCGATTGATTTCTCTGAGCAAATTGGTTTCCCATTCATCGTACGACCAGCATACACGCTAGGTGGAACGGGCGGCGGGATTGTTGCAACCTTAGAGGAATTGAAGGATATAGTCGCTTCTGGTATTCGCTACAGTCCAATTGGACAATGCTTGGTCGAGAAGAGCATAGCCGGTATGAAAGAAGTCGAATATGAAGTTATGCGTGACGCTAACGATAATTGTATCGTTGTATGTAACATGGAGAATTTCGATCCAGTTGGTGTGCATACAGGAGATAGTATCGTTGTTGCACCGAGCCAGACATTATCGGATCGTGAATATCAGATGCTGCGGGCGGCTTCATTAAAGATCATCCGTGCACTTAATATTGAAGGCGGCTGTAACGTACAATTCGCTCTGGATCCACATAGCTTCCAATACTATGTAATTGAAGTAAATCCACGGGTGAGCCGTTCATCTGCTCTGGCTTCTAAGGCAACAGGATATCCGATCGCGAAGATGGCTGCTAAGATTGCTATTGGCTTTACATTAGATGAATTAGTCAACCCGGTCACTGGACAAACCTACGCATGCTTCGAGCCAACACTCGATTATATCGTGACGAAAATCCCGCGCTGGCCTTTTGATAAATTCACATCAGCCAACCGTAAGCTTGGGACACAGATGAAGGCGACAGGCGAGATTATGGCCATTGGTCGGACATTCGAGGAATCGTTGCATAAAGCTGTTCGTTCATTAGAGATTGGCGTTCATCGCTTACACTTGAAGGACGCGCAAAGGTTAGATGATGAGACATTACAGGCACGGCTTATTAAACCGGATGATGAGCGGCTGTTCCTGATTGCAGAAGCATATCGACGCGGCTATAGCTTACAGCAGCTTCAGGATTTAACCAATGTGGATTGGTGGTTCTTACGTAAGGTCGAAGGGATTATTAAATTCGAGGCCATACTTGGTTCGGGCGAATTAACTTTGGACCTGCTCTACGAGGCCAAGCGTAAAGGATTTACAGATCGCTCCATTGCTGAGGTTCGCAGATTCGCGAATGATACTCAGAATTTCATAACAGAAGCTGATGTTAGAGCCTTCCGATTAGCCAATAATTTGAAGCCTGTCTTCAAGATGGTCGACACCTGTTCATCCGAATTCGAAGCCTCGACTCCTTATTATTACTCCTCCTATGAGATTGAGAATGAAGTCATTCCGAGTACAAAGGAGAAGGTCATTGTTCTCGGATCAGGTCCGATCCGTATCGGTCAAGGTATTGAATTCGACTATTCAACGGTACATGCGGTATGGGCCATTCAAGCTGCTGGATATGAAGCTGTCATTATTAACAATAATCCAGAGACCGTATCAACAGACTTTAATACCTCGGATCGATTATACTTTGAACCCTTATTTCTCGAGGATGTACTCAATGTTATCGAGCAAGAGAATCCGATCGGCGTGATCGTTCAGTTCGGTGGACAGACAGCGATTAATCTGGCCGCTCCTCTGCAAGCGGCGGGCGTTCGAATCCTCGGCTCAGATTTAGAAAGCATTGATACAGCTGAGGATCGCAAGAAATTCGAGGCATTACTGCGCAAGCTGGAAGTAGCGCAGCCGCTTGGCTTCACCGTAACCAATGTAGCTGATGCAGTCGGAATTGCTACTAAGCTTGGATATCCGGTGTTGGTTCGCCCATCCTATGTCTTAGGCGGACGTGCTATGGAGATTGTATACTCCGATGATGAGTTGCTAAGCTACATGGAATATGCCGTAACGATCAATCCAGAGCATCCGGTATTAATTGACCGATATATGCTCGGTAAGGAAGTTGAAGTCGATGCAATCTGTGATGGAGTGACGGTATTAGTACCCGGCATTATGGAGCATGTTGAGAGAGCGGGCGTTCACTCCGGTGATTCGATCGCGGTGTATCCACCTCAAACGATATCTGAGGATATGAAGCAGCAGATTGTTGATATTACGACAAAGCTTGCCTTAGGCCTGAATGTAATCGGCTTACTGAATATCCAGTTTGTAATTTACAAAGACGAAATTTATGTGATCGAAGTTAACCCAAGAGCATCCAGAACCGTACCTTTCCTTAGCAAAATAACCAAAATCCCCATGGCCAATGTAGCGACCAGAATTATTCTTGGTCAATCGTTGAAATCGCTTGGGTATGAGGGCGGTCTATGGCCAGAGGATGATTTCGTATCCGTTAAGGTTCCTGTCTTCTCCTTCGCCAAGCTGCGTCGCGTTGAGCCAACACTCGGACCAGAGATGAAATCGACTGGAGAAGTGATGGGCCGTGATCGCCAATTTGCCAAGGCGTTATATAAAGGTCTCATTGGAGCGGGTATGAAGATCCCGCCAGCCGGTACGATGATTGCAACGATATCGGATAAAGACAAGGATGAAGCGATGGATATTCTCAAGGGCTTCCATCAGCTAGGCTACAAAATCATGGCTACAGGCGGGACAGCGACCATGCTGACCGAGGCTGGCTTGTTCGTAACAACCGTCAATAAACTCAGCGAAGGCACACCTAACATTCTGGATATGATTCGCACAGGTGAAGCACATATTGTCATCAATACGATGTCCAAAGGCAAGACACCTGAACGGGATGGCTTCCGGATACGCCGTGAAGCGGTTGAGAACGGCATCGTCTGTATGACATCGCTCGATACGGCACGTGCGCTACTGGAGATGCTGAGAACGATCAACTTCTCATCCGTACCAATGCCGGAATTCCGAACGGATCATATGCAGAAGAGTATATAGGAAGAATATCGATAGATGTACAAGGATTAGCCACCTTTGGGGTTGTTAGTTGGTGGAATTTTGCTGCTTAT
>JBBDTA010000114.1:0-5693 GCA_040904605.1 Paenibacillaceae bacterium | reverse complement strand
TGTACAAGGATTAGCCACCTTTGGGGTTGTTAGTTGGTGGAATTTTGCTGCTTATGGCTACATTCTGCTAAATAGAGGCTCTTCGGTACTCTACCTACAGCCTGCATTGAAGCTACATTCTGCTAAATAGAGGCTCTTATGTAACTTAGCTTTTGCTTACGAACTAGTTTTTCGATTGCTGGTGTAATCATCTAAAACTTTCAGGGGGTTAACACTTTGTCCAAGTACAATGAAGCTGCTGAGAGAATTATGGTTGCTCTGGATGTGCCTAGTGTGGAAGAAGCGGATCTCATCATTCGAGATTTGCAGGGTATCCCCTGCTGGATGAAGGTGGGAATGCAGCTCTATTATGCTGCTGGTCCCCAATTCGTTCTGAAACTAAAGAACTTAGGCTATAAGGTTTTCTTGGATCTGAAGCTGCATGATATTCCCAACACTGTACAAGGTGGATCCGGTAGTCTTGCAAGACTTGGTGTAGACATGTTCAATGTGCATGCAGCAGGTGGAGTGAAGATGATGAAGGCAGCACTGAGCGGAGTCGAAGAAGCGATAGCTTCTGGACAGACTCCCTATGATAAGGGACAATTGCCCATATTAATCGCTGTAACTCAACTAACCAGCACGGATCGGAGCATGCTGAATGACGAAATTGGCATATCCGGTACGGTAGAGGACACGGTCGTTCGATTTGCTCAGCTTGCTCAACAAGCAGGCTTGCATGGAGTCGTGGCTTCACCTCTTGAGGTAGCTGAGATTAAGCAGCATTGTGGCCGTTCCTTCATAACAGTAACTCCTGGAATCCGCCCGTCCGGCGCTTCAATCGGAGATCAATCACGTATTATGACACCAGCCGAGGCATTCGCGCAAGGTACAGATTACGTTGTCATTGGCAGACCAATCACCGCTGCTGAGAACCGTCGATATGCGATGGAATCAATCCTGGAGGAGCTGATTTAACTTGACTAACCAGCAACAGAATACAGCAGAGCTTATCGCTGAGGCGTTATTGCGAATCGAAGCCGTGGTACTGAGACCGGACGACCCATTCACTTGGACATCTGGGATTAAAGCACCGATCTATTGCGATAACCGGATGACCATTTCATATCCAGACATTCGCGAGTTGATTGCCGATAGCTTCGTGGAACTGATCCAACAATTGTACCCAGATACCGAGGTTATTGCAGGTGCAGCAACCGGAGGAATTCCCCATGCAGCATGGGTAGCACAGAAGCTGAAACTGCCTATGATTTATGTCCGTGATAAAGCCAAGGGTCATGGTAAGGAAAATCTGATTGAAGGAAAATTGAATGCAGGACAAAGAACAGTTGTCATCGAAGACTTGTTCTCCACAGGAGGAAGCTCCATCAAGGTTGCCCAAGCAGTTAATGATGCTGGCGGAGTCACATTAGGTGTGGCAGCAATCTTTTCATATCAATTGGACAAGGCAACTCAAGGCTTTGCTAATTCTGGCTTTCCATATCATTCCTTATCGAATTACGAAACCTTACTTAAGGTAGCTGCCAGTAAGGGCATTATTCAAGAGCAGCAGCTAAAGCTGCTACAATCATGGAGACATTCACCTGAGACCTATGGAATTAAGTAGCTCCGAAGAATGATATAATTCATGAAAGACATATAAGAACGATATTTAAGGAGCTTGCTTAACTGCAGCTCTTATTTCTTTTGTTCAAGCAAGGGGTAGTTATTTTGCTCTTCTGCACTACTACGATACTGGGATTGTCAATTGCTGACTTATGTTTAACAAAAGTGATTAAATCAATGACGCAGCCGAGAAATATCCTTTAAAATGTATAGCTCGTGATTTGTGAAAATACTGTAACTCAGCGTAATGATAATAGGCTACCGAGTTGCTTGCATTAGCTATTTTTAACCGTTCATAGTGTTCCGCCAGGGCAGCGTATTTCAGAAAATTTTGTTGTGCAAATTGAGTAGTGTAAGCTTGGTCATAGGGCATTTGTCGGTATTGATTCATTAAGAGTCCTCCTTTAGTCAATTCCATATATCTTATGTAAAACAGTACTACTTAGTTAAAAAAGGGCTTTTGATCTTCGATACGATAGCAGAACAAGTCTTGACAAATTTACAACAACCTCTTGCCGAAACTAATGGTATTAGTTATTATAAAACTAATGTCATTAGTTTTTGGCGAAAAGGAGTGTTCTCATGAGAGTTATTCAGAAACAAACGGTATATCAACTGACATTCTTACCCCGGTTTTTCCCGGTCAACGCATATCTAGTGGAGGAAGAGAACGGCTTGACTGTAATCGACGCCGCGTTGCCTTACAGTGTGAAGGGCATCCTTAAAGCAGCGACTCGAATCGGTAAGCCGATTACGCGGATCGTGCTAACGCATGCACACGGTGATCACGTCGGCGCGCTTGACGCACTCAAGGCCGCGTTGCCGCAAGTGCCCGTGTTCATCTCGGCCCGCGATGCCCGGCTTCTTGCTGGCGACCGATCACTCGATGAGAACGAACCGCAGAGCCCGATTCGAGGCGGCGTGCCCAAGGCTGGCAAGGTGAAGACGAAGCCGGACGTGCTACTCAACGATGGGGACCATGTAGGTTCCCTGCTTGCCATTGCAGCACCGGGTCACACGCCGGGTAATATGGCGTTCCTCGATACACGCAACCGGGCGTTAATCGTGGGCGACGCGTTCCAAACGCGCGGTGGTATGGCGGTAACCGGCCAAGTGCGCCCCTTGTTCCCTTTCCCAGCAATGGCAACTTGGAATAAGGAAGTGTCGCTGGCCACCGCGCGCAAACTTAGCGAACTGAATCCTTCGCTGCTCGCCGTCGGTCATGGTCTCATGGTGGAGAACCCGCAGGTTAAGATTGCACGCGCCATCAAATCAGCTGAACACCAGTTGCATACTTATACCGAAAGGAATGAAAGCCATGCCTCGAATCGGTCTTGATTTACCATCATTGGTCCATGCTGCAACCGAACTCGCAGATACGCAAGGGTTGGAAGCTGTCACATTAGCAACACTTGCCCAGAGGCTGCAAATCCGCTCCCCTTCTCTATATAATCACGTGAACGGGCTCCCGGATTTACGGCGCCAACTGGCACTAACTGGACTTGCTCAGATGTCAGAGCATTTCAGACACGCGCTGGCCGACAAGTCGGGTGACGATGCCGTTCGGGCTTTCAGCTATGCGTATCTTTCTTTCGCTCGAGCACATCCCGGCTTATATGAAGCGGTGCAGCGCGCGGCCGAACCAGACGACTTACTGCTACAACAAGCAGGCAATGATGTAGTGCAGTTGGCGGTGAATTCATTGGAAGGTTATGGGCTTAGGGGGGATGAAGTCATTCACATGGTACGAGTTATTCGCAGTGTGCTGCACGGCTTCGTGTCATTAGAGCGGCAAGGTGGGTTCGGGATTCCACTCGACTTGGACGATACTTTTCGTCTGCTTAATCAAACGTTTCTTGAGGGCCTAAAAGCAATGCAAACCAAAGCTAGGGAGTAGCATAATTCGATAAGATTTTATACTTCAGCAACTCATACATCCGCCTGTGGACCGATTGAATATGCCCCGATGCAAGGGTATATTTACTGTGATAAAGTATGCTTACAAATTAGTTTTATCGATCACTCACGTGATCATCAAAAACTTTTAGGAGGGGCACTTTTACATGTCTATTTTGCAGGTGAAGGATTTATGTAAGACATTCGGTTCTGTTGTAGCCGTAGACGGTATCAGCTTTGAAGTGCAGGAAGGTGAGATATTCACCATTATTGGACCCAATGGAGCCGGCAAAACGACAACGTTAGAGATGATCGAAGGTCTGCAGGTGCCTGATCACGGTACAGTGGCGCTAAAAGGAATGAACTGGAAGCAACATGATGAACAGATCAAACAAATTATTGGTGTTCAACCGCAATCTAGTGCATTATTCGATCTATTGACGGTCTATGAGAATCTGGATGTATTCCAGAGCTTCTACCCGAAATCGCGTGATATTAACGAGATCATAGAGCTTATTAACTTAACTGATCATCGGAACAAAAGAGTGAAGATGTTATCTGGTGGGCAGAAACAACGACTTGCCATTGGTCTAGCCATGGCTAGTGACCCAGATATTCTATTCTTGGATGAACCGACAACAGGGCTTGATCCTCAAGCGCGTCGTAATGTATGGGACATTATATTAAAGCTAAAAGAGTTGGGCAAGACCACGATTCTAACTACGCATTATATGGAGGAGGCTGAGAAGCTGAGCGATCGTGTATGTATTGTGGATCAAGGTAAGATTGTTGCGCTGGACACCTCGAAGAATCTGATTCATCGCTTGACTCAGGAACGGGAAATTCAATTGTTATTCGTTGCTGGACGGGAAGCAGTTGAACAGCTGCTCGTATTGGCTGGGGATTTACCTGCTGTGACAAAAGCGAAAATGATTGGAGCACATCTACATATATGGTCACTCCGACCGGAAGAATCTTTATACAAGCTGTTCCAATATACTTCGGAGAACAACATGAGTGTAGAACAAATATCGATCAAGGAAATGAGCCTTGAGGATGTATTCATCACATTCACAGGGAAGGAGTGGAGGGATTAATATGAATCAATTAATGAAGCTCTTCGGTGCCAATTTTAAAATAACATTCAGAGAGAAGCAGGTTTGGTTCTGGTCCATCTTCTACCCTGTATTCCTCTTGATCGTGTTCTTGACAATTTTCGGAGGTATGGGTAGCGGTGATGACGATAGCTTCAGTGCTGAGATTGCTGTAGTAACAACACAGGTAAGTGAGACTAGCGAACAGATGGAGCAAATATTACGTCATATTTCAGTCTTGAAGTGGAAAGATGAGCAGACGGTTAGCCGTGACCAAGCGGAAGAGTGGTTAAAGGATAAAGATATTGAAGCGGTCATTGTACTTCCTGATGGAGTTGCATCCAAGGAGGTTGAGCTCATCTTCAATCGTGAGAAGGAGCAATCAGCATCCACTCAGGTCATTAGTGGGATTATGAGCAGTATGCTCGGAGATTATAATGTAGTAGGGGCTCCGGTCACCCCAGAATATGCGCTCTCTGTAGATTATGTATCATCAGGCGATGATGATGTGGCCTACTCTGATTTCCTACTTACCGGAATGATTGCTCTATCGATCTCACAAGCGGGCTTATTCGGGATGGTCGGGATGGTTGAGATGCGCAGGAATGGCCTGCTCAAGCGTCTTCGTATGACACCTGTCAATATGAATTTGTTCGGACTAAGTAACATGCTCGTTCGTTTTATCCTCTCCGCCATTCAGATTATATTACTCACCTTAATTGGGTTATTATTCTATAACGCGAATCTGGATTTTGATATACTCGCTTTTGTATTGATGTTCATTGTAGGAACACTGGCATTCGCGGCCATGGGTTATATGGTAGCGGCTTTCTCGAAGTCGATCGAGAGCTTTATGGGTATTGTGAACTTAATTAGCTTTCTAATGATGTTCCTAAGTGGCATTTTCTTCGATTATACATTGTTGCCTAGCTGGCTGAAGCCATTGGCAGATGCACTTCCGCTAACTTACTTCGTCAACGGTATTCGAGATAGTATGGTATATGGAATCTCAATGATTGATTCATCCTTCTGGTTGAACATCGGGGTTCTTCTTGGATGGACGTTAGTGACCTTCGCTATCGGATCTAGATTCTATAA
>JBBDTA010000113.1:0-5362 GCA_040904605.1 Paenibacillaceae bacterium | reverse complement strand
ACCATTATGATCTGTTAGTTATATGGGTTTCTGAGCTAAGTGCATAGTCAGTACGCACGTTCGTCATGGTTTCTTGTATCTTGCCAATTCAAACGTAGGTGCCGGAACCCCATTCTGTAGTCGGATGACCACCATCGTCCAATAATCTAGGCGCGGAACTTCAAATCTAGCATAGAGGCCAACAGAATCTCCCTTAGCAATGTAGTCAAAATCGAGCGAACTAGCTTGGATGCTGTCCCCATCCGGGGATGCCCAATAAACACTCTCAATAGTCTCCCAGATTTCAAGCTTGATTTCAATATTGCGCAGTATCTGTGGTTCACGAGTTTTGGCTTTATGCCAAACATCATTGTCCAACCCTAGTAAATTGATTAGATGAATAACCATCACACCCGACTTTTCCTTCACTAGCGTCCAAACCGTACCCTTATCTCCGTTCGGCTGGAATATAATATCTTCTGCAGAGAAAACTACCTCGGTATTAATACCTCCCGAGAAGGTCATTGAGACATCATCGAGCTCATGATCATATAACAGATTACGGTACATCACGATAAAATCGTAATAATGTTGCAGTCTAACCTTAAAATCATCTGATATTACACCGTATTGAGGATAGTAGGGATCCGCAAGGACATTCTCATGTTCACCTATAAGCAAATGATAACCACCATTAGCGAATATGACCGCCATCGTCAAGGTTGCACCAATCTCGGCTTGCTTAGGATGAGCTGGTCGATCTGGGTGAAATGCCGGCAAGTATGCAGCAAGGACAACCTGCTTGCCCGACCATAACCTGGCGTTATCAATGACCTGCTTCAGCTCTCGAAAGTGACTAACCGGATCCCAAACCTCGATATACATCACATCCTGCGCAGTTGTCGCGGTGGTATGTGTCGGATAATTACTAACATTATTAAATATTAAACCCACACGATTCGTAAATTTTTCTGTCATTGCTTTATTAACAACATTAATAAAACTCGGATATAATTCCTTCAGTGTAACTACCTCTGGCTTCCCACCCTTTTGACGTATCGCCTTCTTAGGAAATCCGTACTGATCCAGATGTAAGCCGTCGAACCCCATAGCTTGAATCGCCAGTCCAAACTCATTAATAATATGCTCGGTCCATTCGGAATCTGTGGAGATATCCATGATATAGAAGAAGTTGCTTAAGGAATGCGGCTTGCCATCATTCTGATACAGAATTTGATCGGGATGCTTCTTGGCATAATCCGGTAAGCTGCCATATACGGCTGCATAAGCGATAGAAGCAATCCCGTGCTCGCTCAGAGCCTCGATCTTCTCTTTGACAACAAGGTGCGATATACTCCGGCCTAGCGGATCAATGAACTCATCTGTATCCGCGAGCAATCGATCATGCCGGTACATCCAGTCATAGAATTGCACAAGATTAATGTGATGCTTGTTAAGAAATTCAACATCGTCCAGCTTTCCCGCTTCTTCTGGCGAGAAGTCACTGAGGAAGCCATATCGAGGAGCTTCTCGCCAATGCTCTGCCACATCGAAGGCTGTTTCAGCATGGAACGTCCGCCCATCAGAAGTCTGCACGGTAACGAACATGCCATATGCACCGGACTCTCCCGATATCATTGGGACTTCAAGAATAATATTGTCCATCTCCGAGTAACTCGGCTCCAGTTTCCCCCCACCCTGCAAAATCAGCTTATTCTCATCAAACACAGACCAACTGTATATCTCATTCCCTAGCGAAGAGTCAGTAGTAAATCGAAGTATAAATGTTAACTTATCCCCTGGGCGGAATTGTGCCCTGCTTGGGATAATTTCAATTGAGTATGCGGAACTGTTCATCCTTTGATACCACCTTCAGATAGGTTGGGGTTTACAAATTGCTTCTGGAAAATGACAAAAATAATGATAATCGGCAAAAGCGCCATCGTAGATGCGGCGAAGAATAACCCATAGTAGGTCGCATATTGTCCGCGAAATAGCTGTAGCGCAATCGGCAAAGTCCGATTGGCTTCGGTTTTAATTAAGGTTAGAGCTACGATAAACTCATCCCATGTACCAGAGAAAGCGAATATCCCTAAAGTTCCAATAGCTGGCAAAGACAGAGGAATATAAATCGAACGGAATATCGTCCATCGGTTACCCCCATCCATCACAATGGATTCCTCAAGCTCCGCAGGTATTCGCTCGAAGAACCCCCGCAAGAAAAAGGTGCTGCCTACGACGCCCGTACTAATATAGAGCAGGATTAATCCGGAATACGTATCTACTAGTCCGAGAGATTTGATAATCGTAAACTGTGGAATAATGTTGAGAATAGCCGGTACGAACATAGAGAATAGGAACATTCTGAACATGAATTCTTTGCCCGGAAAGGGGAAGCGAGCGAATGCGTAGGCGGTCATCGAAGCCAATGACAGCGACAACAGCATCGTGATCACCGATATAAACAAGCTATTCAAAAAGTATTGAGAGAAATGATTTTTATTCCAGGCTTCAAAATAGTTACTGAACGATTTTTCACTATTCATCAATTTAGTTGGATTAGGGAGACTGAAATTATCTGAGGTTAATGAAGTCAAGATCATATAGACAAACGGACCAATCACAACAACAATGCCCAGAACCAGTACAAGATGAGCTACCCACGGCATTACCTTCCTCATGCGAACACCTCCTAACGGTAAATTTAATATTCAATTCGATCTTTGCCGAATGTACGTTGTTGGCTATACGTAAATATGAAAATTAGCAATCCTAACAACACACTAATCGCAGCTGCATAACCAAAATCGAAATATTGGAAAGCATGCTTGAACATATACGTATTCAACAGATGAGTAGAGTCAAGAGGACCTCCTTTAGTAATTAAGAATACCTGGATAAAAGCTTGAAATGCCCCAATGATCAAATTAATTAGCACATATACGGTCATGGGTCTCATGAGGGGTAGAGTAATATGAATGAATGTACGCGCGCCCTTGGCACCGTCAATAGCTGCAGCTTCATATAGGGATCGAGGAACTGATTGCAGAGCAGCTAAGTACATAATCATCACCCAGCCGACACCCTTCCATATACTGATCAACCAGATAACAATATTGGCTGTCCACGTATTCTGTAACCACGCGATGGGTTCGGTTCGGATATGAAAGAAGTCAACCATAAGGTAATTGACTACCCCACTGCTTCCATCAGAGAATAAGAATTGGAATAAATAACTGACAACAATCCACGAGCTAATCACAGGTAAGTAGTAGACCAAACGAAATAATACCTTGAAGCGAATAAACTGCAAATTAATGATCATCGCAACTAGAATACCAAATGCCCATTGTAACGGTACGGTCACCAGAGCGAACAACAACGTATTACGCAAAGCGATATAGATGGTTGGATCATGAAACACCTTGATATAGTTATCCCATCCCAGGAATAAGCTCTGTGACGGATTAATGACCTTATACTCAAAAAAACTAATATATACACCTTTAGTTAGTGGGTACAGTACGAATATAATGGTCAGAATGAGACCCAGAGCAAGGTAAGGTGCTACCTGCACATATTGTTTGATTGCTTTATTCATATCTAACCCTCCTGCTGAGCGCAGCTAACGAAAGGGCGACCGGCACTAACCCGGCCGCCGTATTCGTCGCAGATGATAATACTGAATGTATAATTATTTCAGTAATGCATCTATTTCCTTCGCTGCTTGATCCAATGCTTCCTTCGGGGTCGCATCCTTGCGCAATGCTTTCTCGAAGGCTTTACCGAATACATCACCAATCTGATTAGCATTCGGACTAGGTGTACGTGCCATAGCCGTCTCCATCTCAGCCACATACTCATCTAGATAATATACGCTTTTTAATTCATCAGATTGAGCAGCGTTCTTATTGGTTGGAATGGCGCCTGTCTTAACTGCCATCAATACTTGAATTTCTTCAGAGAGCATAAACTGGGTGAACGTCCAAGCTGCTTCGGGCTGCTTCGCCCCATTGAAGAACACCATATCCTGACCACCGATAATGGAGTGACTCTTACCATCCGGACCACTCGGCATCTTGGCCGGAATCATCGTATCCTTAACAGCATCACCCAATATACTAAAGAACCATGGACCATCGTTAATCATCATATACGATGCCGGCTTACCTTCTTCACCTCGCAAGCCTTCCCATGTCCCAGGCTGACCGCCAAGAATAGGCGGCGCTAGCAGGCCTTCATTATTCCATGAGACAATCGTCTCAAGTGCTTTTATACTAGCTTCACTATTCAAATAACCTGTTGCTACCGTATATTTATCATCCGTGATTGTTCCGCCTAAAGTCCAGAACCATGGAGGCATATTCCAGAAATCAGGACCCCCTATGGTGATACCGAACTTGCCTTTTTCCTTTAAACTGCGAGCTAGACTTACTAGCTCATCGATGGTTGCAGGTGCATCTGTAGCTCCAGCCTCCATGAGCAATTCTTTGCTGTATATCGCAATCTTCGTATTCGTATCTAGTGGAACACCATAGTACTTGCCATTATAATAGTTAGAAGCCATTGGACCTGCGAAGGAATCTGCAACTACCTGATTAAAATCCGCGAAGTCATCAACCGCTACAAGTACACCTTCTTTAGCCATTCTTGGTACCCAAGTATTATCCATTCTCATGACATCAGGCACTGCGCCACCCGCAGCAGCGGTAATCACCTGCTGATCCAAATTCTCGGTTGGCATTCTTGTAGCCTTAATTGTGATGTGTGGATATTGCTCGTTAAATTTAGGAAGCACCTCTTCTAATAGAACCTTCTCTTCCCCTTCACCAAAAGCATGCCAGAATTCAACGGTAACTGGTTTTGGCGGCTCTGGGGTCGGTGCCGGTCCGACTGATGCATTATCTTTAGTAGACTCTGCCGGCTTCTCTTCCTTAGCCGGAGCATTGTTCTCATTATTACCGCAGCCGACCAAGAAAACGGTTGCAATTAATAACACGGCCAATAACTTCGGTAACCATTTGCTTGCTGTTTTCATGTAAAACCCTCCTAAAATCTATTTTTATATTGATTACCTCATTATTCTAGCTAGCTTCGCCTTCACAACCGATTGATTTAAATCCTATTGTGGTACTCATTATTACGGAATTGAAATTCGTTACATGCCAACCAGGTCAATGAGGTGCTCTATACTCCGGTAATTCCAGAAAAAAAGAAACATGTATGAATACATGCTTCTTATCCAAGCAATAGGTATCTCCGTCCAAGCAGGAACGGGCGGGCGAGGATCGCATGTTCTTATTGGTCCGCCATATTCACTCAGTCCCTTTGTTATATCTTTTCTTCCTGCTTCTGAGCTAGTTGATCACGATACTCTCCTGGA
>JBBDTA010000112.1:0-5389 GCA_040904605.1 Paenibacillaceae bacterium | reverse complement strand
TCAAAACTAATCAGACAGGGGGATGATGGTGTTTATTCGGATTTGGTGTCTAATATTCCTTACATTCTAATTTTATTAAAGCAACATTTTTTCTGTGGTATACTGAATTTAACTAGGATCGGCTAGAATAGTAGTGAAAGTTATATTTTAGCCGATCCTTACCCCCCATTTCATCCTGATCGAGCGGAGTATGCCATCATGAGTAATTTGTTTAGGCAACTATTCTTTCGTCATTTGTCCACGAAACTGATCATGACGATTTTGTTGTTGATCGTATTTTCCATTTCCTTAACAAGCGCCTTTTATTACAAATCTTCATCTGATATTATCGTGAAAAATGTAAGGGCTTCCACAAAGCAATCGGCTCAGCAATCAGCCGACTATTTATCGTTAATACTGACAGTAGGCAGTGATATGGGTCAGCAGATCTTTCGCGATACCCGAATACAGAAGGTAATTCACGAAGAACAATTAGGTAACATATCGATTCCGCAGAAATATGAGATGCATGAAACCGTTAACGAAATTATTAATAACGTTATGTATACCAGCTCGTTTGTTCGCAGCATTTATTTATTAAAGGAACAAGGCAGCAGTTGGGGTAGCGGTCCATTAAACTTCTCGAAAGTGAAACGATATACACTAAGAGAGCACCAGTGGTATTTGGATGTGGTTAGCAACAAAAAGGATGATTTATGGCAGCCGTTGCACGATGATCCATTCAGAGGCGGGGGGGAGAACACAGAACTTGTAATGACCCTTGTCAAACCGTTCCGAGATTTGCAGACACGTGAAACGCTCGGTGTGATCATGATTAATATGAATGGAAATTTGATCCTAGAAGCCATTCAAAGAATTAAATTGGGCAAGACAGGACGTTTTTTTGTCATTGACTCTGAAGGATTGGTAATGATCGATTCCGATCCAGATAAGCGGAGTCAATCTATAGCTGATACTCCGCTTGGAGAACTAGTATTGACCGATGCGAACTCTGCAATGTCTGAATTCGAAACCGACATCGATGGAATTCACACGTATGTCATTACAAGAAAAATTAAAAATAACTGGACGATTATTGGTACTGTCCCTGTTCAAGAGGTGGTCGGAGATATACAGCAAATTCAGAAAAAGATATGGCTGTACTCCACATTTTTTCTCTTGATTGCATCGCTGATTGGGCTGCTATTTTCCAACCGGATTACATCTCCATTAAAGCATCTCATGAGACAAATGAGTCAAATTGAGAAAAGTAATTTTAAGGCCCGTACTCATGTCAAATCCGAGGATGAAATCGGGCAATTGAGCCACCGATTCAATAAAATGGTTGGACAGATAGAAACGCTGATTGCGCAAGTTAATACAGAACAATCGCAAAAAAGGGATGCAGAGATCAGAGCTTTACGTTATCAAATCAATCCGCACTTTCTATATAATACGCTTTCAAGCATTCGCTGGATGATTAAGTTCAATAAAACGGAGGAGGCTTATGAAGGAATTGCTTCCCTCGTTAAGCTAATGGAAGCAAGCATGGAGAAGCAAGGGGTGTTTAGCTCGATTAAGGATGAGCTATCACTGCTAGAGACATATATGACTATTCAGCAGTTTCGTTACGGATCACATATCGGCCTGAATGTTCATTGTGAGGATGCACTGATGAAAGTGCATATTCCACGAATGCTGCTGCAGCCGATCGTGGAAAACGCAATATTCCATGGCATTGCCCCGCGGGAAACAGGTGGTAATATCGATATTCGTATATGGAGGATAGAGGAAGCTTCCAGTTCAATAGAAATATTGATCGTGGATGATGGGCTAGGTATACATCCAGAGAAGATAAATAGTCTACTACAGTTTTCCTCTGAACCGAAATCTGGCATGTTCGGCATAGGTCTAAATCATGTGCATGAGATGATTCAGCTTTATTACGGTCCTTTAAGTGGCGTTCATATTACAAGCGAGTTGGGAACTGGAACAAAGGTTTGTCTGAAATTGATCGAAAAAGGGGGGGTATAAGCCTTGAAGAAAATTGCCATCATTATATCGATCATCTTGCTGTGCTTGCTGCTTTCCTCTTGTATGAGAACAACATTAATACCCGAAGGAGAAAAAACGTCCCGATCAGATAATAGTCATGATCAGAGAGTTGTCCTAGAATTTTGGCATACTTACAGTGAGGCTGAAACAGAAGTATTCGAGAACAAGGTGATCCCGTTATTTGAATCAGAGCATCCAGGAATAAAAATCCTTGCCGTGCGTAAGGATTACACTGTACAGCTGAAGGATGATATATTCGCAGCTGCAATTGACAATAAACACCCGGATGTCATGCGGATGGACATTATCTGGGTCCCTGAATTCGCAAAGAATGGAACGATCGCCGACCTCTCGGATATGAATGGATTTGAAGATATTCACAAGCAGTTTATTGGGGATTTAATTAAAACCAACTTGTATCACGATAAATATTATGGATTACCGGTAAATGCCAATACCAAGGTGGCCATTTATAACAAGAAATTATTAGAGAAAGCTGGATTAGATGCTCCGCCGGCAACGTTTGATGTTCTAATAAAGGCGGTTAAGCAGCTGCAGCTGCAAGATCCTGAAATGTATGGTATCGGAATTTGTTGTTCCAGCGGATGGGGAACACTTCCTTATTTCTGGACATTTGGCGGCAAGCTAACGGATGAGAACTATAAGCGGGCCAGCGGATATCTAGATCATCCTGAGAGCATTGCTGCTATCGCAAAAATTCAAAAACTTTATAACGATGGTGTGATCAGTCCTTCTATTATAGGGGAAGAACCAGGCAGCTGGGATGGAATTCTGCAGGGGAAGCTGTTAATGATCGAGGAGGCGCACTGGTTTTATACAGTCAATTCGATTGGAGTGAACAAGGATTTATTGAAGGATACGGTAATAGGTGCTTTCCCGGACGACGTCCATAAGGGTACCTCCATCATCGGGGGCGAGAATCTCGTTCTTTTCAATGGCTCGGAGCATATGACAGAATCGTGGACATTCATGAAATGGATGGTTACCGAAAAACCTCAGGAAATTATGGCGGAAACTGGATTGATCCCAACGATTAAGAATATGCAAGACATCAATCGCAATCCGTTGTTCACTTCTTATTTACAGCAATTGGACCGCGCTCTGCCTCGTCCTCCTGTATCCACATGGACAGATATTGACAACATTTTTGCCCGTATGATCGAGCTTATCTTAATTGGAGAGCGACCTTTGGAAGAAGCAATACACGATGCTGTCGAAGAAATCGATGTTCTACTAAGTAAACAATGACCCTGTTATTGAGAGGAAGAATGTGGTGAGAAGAACGTATATACTGTACTTTTTGAGTGGAGGGTTAATAGCCTTACTTTCCATAGTGGCTTTGTTGTATTTTTATGGAGGGGGTGGAGTGCTTATGGAAGTGGAAGAGATGGTGGAGGTGAACGGAAAAAGCGGGACTGAAAGCGGTTTATGGTTGAATGAAATATATACCGATCTTTCCCGGTATGAGCCAGGTCGTTACGTACAGTTGACAGCCGAACTGATCAACCGAAAGGAAATAGCGGTGTCGGGCCAGGTTGTGTTTACAATGTTTCATTTGTCCAAGCAGGTGTCAGAGATTCGCTTAGACACTGTAAAGCTTGAAGGTGGAGAGAGCAGGTCAGTGACAGTGGAATGGCTGCCTCCTGCGGAGGATTATCAGGGTTATCTGGTGGAAGCCAGATTGATTATGGATAATGAGGTAAAGGATCAGATGAATACCGCTGTAGATGTCTCCTCCGATTGGGGTAAGTTTCCCCGTTATGGCTATTTGGCTAACTTCGGTAATCTGGACCAGCAGCTAATAGACGAGAACATAGACAGACTGAACGGATATCATATTAACGGCCTGCAGTTTTATGACTGGCAGTACAAACATCACCAGCCCTTACCTGACACGGATAAGCAGCAGGGAAGTGTATGGAAGGATATTGCTAATCGTGATGTGTATTTCGATACTGTCCGACACTACATCGATCAGGCACATGAGAAGAATATGATGGCGATGAATTATAATTTGTTATTCGGATCGTATAGATATGCTGAACAGGATGGGGTAAGCCCACAATGGGGGTTATTTAAGGATTCCGATCATAAGGCTCAGGATGGGCACCCGTTGCCGTCAAGCTGGGCGACAAATCTTATTATGCTGCAGAATCCGCTGAATTCTGACTGGCAGAGTTATTTATTCCGTGAGGAGAAGAAAGTCTTTGACATCCTTCCATTTGATGGGTTTCATGTTGACCAGCTTGGAGATCGTGGCAGGCTATATGATTGGGACGGGAATGTTGTCAATTTACTTAGAACATATGCTCCATTCTTAGATGCGGCGAAGGAGCAGTTGGATACCCGACTTGTAATGAATGCGGTAAATCAATATGGACAAGCAGAAATTGTCAAGGCACCTGTCGATTTTCTCTACACAGAGATGTGGCCTTCAGGCGGTTCCTCCTATGAACAATTGAAAACAGCGATCGATATCGGTAGGAATTTAACTAATGGAAGTAAAAATATGGTATTAGCCGCTTATATGAATTATCAAAAGGCAGAGCACCCTGGTGAATTTAACACCCCGTCGGTTCTTCTGGCCAATGCAGTTATTTTTGCCGCCGGAGGATCCCATATCGAGCTAGGAGACACCGGAATGTTGGGGAAAGAATATTTCCCCAATGATAATTTGAAGATGACGGACGAACTGGATCGGGCACTGAAGGATTATTATCATTTTCTTGTGGCTTATCAGAATCTACTGCGTGACGGGTTAACTGGTGCAGAGAATCCTGTGAACATAATCGGAACAAAGGTATTTGATAGACCGTTACCCGGGTCAGTGTGGACGTTTTCTCGAAAAAAACAGGGGTATGAGATTCTTCAATTGATTAATTTATCCCAGAACAAAATGATTCACTGGCGCGACGATTTAGGAGTTTATAAGCAACCCGATCCGCTTACAGGTTTACTAGTCAAGTATTATACGGACTTAAATGTCGGGAAAGTGAATTGGGCGAGTCCAGATCATCATCATGGAAGTAGTGAGTCATTGTTATTCGAACGCGGGTCGGACGAACAAGGGTCATTTGTTGAATTTACACTGCCTCATCTTCTATATTGGGATATGGTCTACTTTGAGGAATATCAGTCCGAGAATGCTTCGAAATGAATGCATTTTCTGGAACTGATGCCGACAACTAACAAAATTATTGCTGAGTCGAGTTTTTTTTCAGGTAGGTGGATAACAGGCTGGCCTTACTTACTATGTCTCGGAATGGTAGATTGGAATATTCAGGGTTGGAATCGCTTCGGATTAGTCCGATTGAAGCAGAAACAGTGACATCTT
>JBBDTA010000111.1:0-5437 GCA_040904605.1 Paenibacillaceae bacterium | reverse complement strand
CCACGGAAACGCCCATTACAAAGGCATTTCTGTGGTTTTCACTGTCAAACATGAGTTATTGTAGTGCTTTCTCAATCGTTGTCAAATTGGACGCCATAATCGTAAAATAATCTTCCTTCGCCATCTCTTGCTCCTCGGTTATCCCTTCAATAGGATTTAGTACAAGGGTTTCAATATCTAAGGATTTCGCAAGAGTTTCCGCCAGCTTAGGTGAGACTAGCTCTTCGAACAGAATATATTTGATCTCGTGCGCTTCAGCAAATTTAGTAATTTCATTCATCCTCTGAACAGTTGGCTCAGCCTCTGGTGATAATCCCATGACACCTACTTGCGTAATGTTATAGTCTCTAGCGATGTATCCAAATGCTTCATGAGAAACAACGATTTCCTTCTTAGGTGCCTGACTAACAATCAGCGTTAACCGATCATGGAGCTGTTGAAGACGGTCTGCGAGTTGATTATAGTTTGCCTCGAAATCTTCCTTATGTGTTGGATCTGCTTCAATGAGATTATCCTTAATTGTTCCGGCCATCACTCGCGCTTGAAGTGGGCTTATCCAAGCATGCGGATCAACATCACCATGATCATGTTCTTCTTCATTCTTCCGCTCATTAGCATGTTCTTCTTCATACTCCCCAGTTTCGATCAGATCAACATCATGGATCGCTTCAACAAGTAGTAATGGACTATCCTTCTTCAGGCTATTGAGAAAATCATCTACCCAGCCCTCAAAGCCTGCACCATTATAAATAAATACATCGGCTTTCGTAATATTACTCATATCCCTAGGCTTTGGAGACCAATCATGCGGTTCGACACCAACGGGTACTAGGTTAACTACATTCACATGCTCCCCACCGATTTTCGTAACGAAATCGTAGAGCGGGTAGAAACTCGTCACAACATTCACTTTACCTTCAACAGTAAAATCGTTCGAGCTACCACAGCCCACAGCTAATGCAGTAATCAATATTAGGATAAGAGTTGTTCTAATTGTATGCATCGGTATGCTCCTCCAATTATTTGTAAATCGTAATGATTATTATTTACAAATAATTATACCTATTTTAATTTCTGTGTGTCAATAACTCTTTTTAAATCATTAACATGCTTCTGGTCATGAACGTGGTGCAATTAACGCTGCACTGGGCGCTACTATGCAGTACAAATTCGTTATATCTATCTAAATAGCCGAATATCCACCAACAGCGCAAGTTTCGGCGCAATAGCTATTTCTAGACAACGCTATTGCGCTGAAACTTGCGCTATCGTGCAAAAAGTTACTTTTCAACCTCGAAAACTAATGATTCATAGTTAACTACTTCACAATCGATCCATTGGGCATATCACCATCTACGGTGACAACACGCAAGCGATCACCCTCAGATGCCGCTAGGATCATCCCTTGCGATAGCTCTCCACGCAGCTTAACAGGCTTCAAGTTCGTAACACATATTACTTTCTTACCTACAAGCTCATCTGGGGTGTAATATTGGGCTATACCTGATACGACCTGACGGCGTTCAGTACCTAGATCTAGCTGTAGCTTTAATAGTTTATCTGCCTTCTTAACGGCTTCCGCTGCGATGACCTCTGCAACCCTCAGCTCTATCTTGCCAAAGTCTTCATAGGCAATCTCAGGAAGTCCAGGAAGATCTGACGATTCAGAAAGTCCAGACGATTCGGTCGATCCTGCCTTTAGACTGCTCTCCACTTGAGTATTCGTCACTTTAATGTCCTTCTCCGGAATGTTCCCCACTGATTTCGTACCTCCCATCTCTCCTGCGATATACTCAACCTCACTCGCTACATCAAGACGCGGGAACATGGGCTCAGCTTTCTGCACCTTGGTGCCAGCTGGGATATTCCCGAACTGACGTAAGCTATCCCAGCTCGTTAATGCTGAGGACTCAATGCCCAGTTGCTCCCACATCAGCTTCGGTGTCTTCGTCAAGAATGGTTGGATCAATATAGATGAGAAACGCAAGGATTCAGCTAGATGATGCATGGCCGATGCAAGCTCAGCTTGTCGTGCTTCATCCTTAACTAGCATCCATGGCTGTGTTTCATCAATATATTTGTTCGTACGGCCAATCAGCTGCCAGATCGCTGCTAAGGCTATAGAGAATTCCATCCGCTCCATAGCATCTTCCACCCTGCCTACTACGGTTAAGGCGAGCTCTTCGAGCTCACGATCAAACCGTGTGACTTGGCCAGAATAGTCCGGGATATTGCCGTTATAATATTTGTCAATCATCACTATCGTTCGATTCAACAGATTTCCCAGATCATTAGCTAGATCATAATTCACTCGCTCAACGAAGCCTTCAGGTGTGAATGTGCCATCCGCACCAAAAGGAACCTCACGAAGCAAATAATAACGCAGTGCATCAAGGCCATAACGCTCGATCAACATCAGGGGATCGACTACGTTACCCTTGGATTTGGACATCTTACCATCCTTCATCAACAACCAGCCGTGGGCGAAAACCTTCTTCGGTAGCGGAAGATCCAACGCCATAAGCATAATGGGCCAGTAGATCGTATGGAATCGCACAATTTCCTTACCAACTAGATGAACATCCGCAGGCCAATAGCGCTCAAATTGGCTTGGATCGGCTGTCTCATAGCCCAGTGCCGTAATGTAATTAGACAATGCATCGATCCATACGTAGATAATATGCTTGGGATCATTGGGTACAGGAATGCCCCAGTCGAAGGTCGTACGGGACACTGCCAAATCCTCTAAGCCCGGCTTGATAAAATTATTAATCATCTCATTCTTCCGAGATTCGGGCTGAATGAAATCAGGATTGCTCTCATAGTACGCCAACAGGCGATCTGCATATTTACTCATCCGAAAGAAGTAGCTTTGTTCCTTCAGCAGTTCTACAGGTCTTCCGCAATCCGGGCAGTTACCATCCTTGAGCTGACGTTCCAAGAAGAAAGTCTCACAAGGGGTGCAATACCAGCCCTCATACTCTCCTAGATAAATATCTCCTTGATCTACAAACCGTTGGAATATCTTCTCTACCGACTGCTTATGCCGTCTTTCTGTTGTTCGGATAAAGTCGTCATTAGAAATCTCTAGCTTCTCCCACAGCGACTTAATACTAACTACAATATCATCAACGAATTGCTGTGGACTTACACCCTTCTCTTGCGCTTTGCGTTCAATTTTCTGTCCGTGCTCATCGGTTCCGGTTAAATACATCACATCGTAACCACGAAGTCTCTTATAACGCGCCATTGCATCCCCAGCAACCGTTGTGTAAGCGTGCCCGATATGCAATTTATCACTAGGATAATAAATCGGTGTAGTAATATAGAATGATTTTTTACCGTCAGTCATAGTCAATACCCTCCTCCAAATCATCATAAAAACACAAAAAGCCCCGTCCGTATGGGACGAGAGCTTATACTCACGTGGTACCACCCAAATTCCCCTTAGCTTATCATTCATTCCTAATGAGGAATAATGATATTCATGGGCTCATTGAAGCCATTGAAGGCCTCCCGTTATCGCCGAGAACGCGCTGACCGCTTATCCCTATAGGCAAACTATAGGTGACTTGAGGTCAGTTCCTCCGGAACCATGTTCCTTAAGCCCTCCGATACCGGTTTCCATCATCCCGGCTCTCTGTAATCGGCGTCCACCAAGTACTTATTCCATCATCGAATTGGATTATGTACACTATTGTGATACTGATAATTCAAACTATAGCGAATTGGGCTACTCCGTGTCAAGATGAGAGCTTGGCTCTTCTGTAACTGAGCTCTTCTTCTTCTTATTCGGGGGCACATGATCAATTCCACCAGGGTGAAAGGGATGGCATTTAAAAATTCGTTTTATCGTCAGATATGAGCCCTTCAAAGCTCCATGCTGTTCTAAAGATTCTAATGCATATTCAGAGCAAGTAGGATAAAACCGACATGTTGGAGGCTTGAGTGGAGATATAAATTTGCGGTAGAAATAGATTGGGATCTTCAAGGCCCTTTTCATATCTGTTCCCTCGTAGAAGCGATAGACGCTTCCTGCTTGCAATCTTTACAATAACCGAATATCTCGAATTTATGCTTAATAACTTGAAAATCAGCTGGAGTTCCATGCATCTGAGGCATCGGACAATATCCCACGGGAATTGTCATCTCGCACGATAGACAGATAAGATGATGATGGTGATCATGTCCTCCGCAATGTACCTTAAAGCGGATTCCATCCTCAAAAACAAACTGCTCCAGCACATCCATCTCATGTAACACACGTAAATTACGATATACCGTATCAAAGCTGAGTCCAGCATATTTTTTCCCCATATATTCATATACATCTTTAGGCGCAAGGTACCCTTCTGCATCAGCGAATAATTTCGCAATCGTGCGACGCTGCTCCGTGATCCTAAGTCCCTGGGTCGCCATAATCTTTATAATTTCTTCGCTGTTCACAGAACTCACCTCCTTGGATCATATCTATGAAATCTATTATAATATAAATACGATATAATTAGGAGTTGACCCTCATAAATTGCCACGATTTGTTTAATTAACAGCCCCGGACTTTGTCCGGAGCCTGAACCCACCCACATCTAGGTGAAATTCGGAAACTGAGTTTTATAATCGCTAAATTGCTTATGGGCGCTGCTTACTTCCACTGAATCGGCTGCTTTCATTTTATACCAGCCTTTCTGGAACATAAGATTAAAGGCATCCCACTGATTATTATGAGTTTGAATAAGAAGCTGTTGAATATCCTGATGAAGCTTCGGATTCTGCATCTCGGACAATCCTACATTATACCCGTTCGTAAGATACTTTTCCATACTAAGAATATCATTAATAAAATCACGATCATTCATCTCCGGACCCTTCACTGCCGGTAATTGCCCTGTTTGTGGCATTGCAATTTCAGTGATCAATTGATTCACCCCTTTGCTATAGGAATTGTTAAACGCTGTTTAAATCTCATTGAAGGTGGCTGAGTAGGGTTCCATAGTGTTGAGTATGCGTCTTGCCTATTGCTCTAATCTGAGTTTGAATTTCTGGATTCTGACAGGACTCTGCGGCATGCTGACATTTCTTCATGGCCAACAGCTCCCATGACATATAATCCTTTATATAATGGAGCTCCTTATCACTCAACTGATTGCGATCCGAGGTCATATTAGAATTCACTTGCTGCTGCATATTGGATGTCCCCTCTGGTTTATTAGTTTAATACATGAAGAGAAGCGGACCGCGGGGGTCCGCCTTCAGAGCGTAAAGAATTACTTATCTAACGCTGAACTTGTTGTGATATATTGCTTGGTTGGGTAGAATCTGCTCTCAGGTAGCTATCGTGCCCTGCTTGATTGCCTTGATAATTTGCGGTATGGAAGGATTGTGGATTCTGGTTTGCGAATTGATTCTGGTTTGCGAATTGATTCTGGTTTGCGAATTG
>JBBDTA010000110.1:12845-31295 GCA_040904605.1 Paenibacillaceae bacterium | reverse complement strand
GCATCCCTGGAACAATTGTAAATTCTGACTATTACAAATAGATTGGAGAAGGAGTCTATCATGATCGTAAAACATTTAGAAGATATTATTGGTTCCGAAGACGATATACACGCAGCAACCTGGAATAGCCGCAGATTATTGCTTCGTAAGGACGGGATGGGCTTCTCCATGCACGATACGATTATTAAGGCTGGCACAGAAACCTTCATATGGTATAAACATCATTTGGAAGCCGTTTATTGTATCGAAGGTGAAGGCGAAATTGAGCCAGAGGGTGATCGGATTTACCCGATTGTTCCAGGTACATTGTATGCTTTGAGCGGCAATGAAAAGCATTTATTAAGAGCTAAGACTGAACTCCGAATGGTCTGCGTATTTAGTCCTCCATTAACAGGCACTGAAGTTCATGACGAGCATGGCGTTTACCCACTTATTGGAGACGAATGACAATCTAAGGAGATGATGCAATAATGAGTAATGTTCAAGCTGTAAATACGAGAAGAGTCGATTTGTATCCATCTAGAATTAGCGATAAGCCCAGCATCTTGGAGCGTAAGGATCCAGTTGTGTATGGAGAACGAACGAAGGATTGTCTACTCACCTCTGAACAATTGGACTTCTATGAGAAGAATGGATACTTATTTCTAGACAGCTTTTTGAATAAAACTGAAGTAGAAGATTTGCGTAAAGAGGCGAATCGTTTAAGAGAAATGGGTAGCAAATCATCAGCAGGTGAGATCATTCGCGAGCCGAATGGGACCGAGGTGAGATCCATATTCGCCATCCATTGTGAGAAGGGTGCCTTCGAAGATATATCCAAGCATCCTCGACTACGGCATGTCGTTGAGAACATTCTAGGTAGCTCTGTATATGTTCATCAATCTAGAATTAATTATAAGCCTGGATTTACAGGCAAAGAATTTTATTGGCATTCAGACTTCGAAACTTGGCATGTAGAGGATGGTATGCCTCGAATGCGAGCGCTTAGCTGTTCCATTGCACTAGATGAAAATTTCCATTATAATGGTCCGCTTATGGTCGTGCCAGGCTCGCATAAGAAATTCATCTCATGTGTTGGTCAGACGCCCGATGAACATTATAAGGAGTCACTTCGCAAGCAGGAGTATGGGGTACCCGACCATGACAGCTTAACCCATATGGTTAATGAAGCTGGAATAGAAGCACCAACGGGTAAGGCTGGTTCGATCGTTTTATTTGATTGTAATACGATGCATGGTTCGAATAGTAACATCACTCCGAAATCGCGGAATAATGTATTCATGGTATTCAATAGTGTGGAGAATAAATTGGAGGAACCGTTCTCAGGTCAGAAACCACGTCCTGGCTATATAGGAACGCGGGATTAAGAGCGTAAATAGTAAATCATGTGTTAAGAACGGTAAGCTAGCTGTCCATAAGAGCAGGTTACGACCTGCTTGCAGGACAGCTCTTTTATCTTCATGACTAACTCAACTAAGCCTTTTATGATATCATTGGGTAATGGAATTTTTCAAGATAGGAGATAATAACGATGAAGATTTATACACGTACAGGGGATGAAGGTCAAACTAGTGTTATTGGTGGAAGAGTGAGCAAGGACGACATTCGAGTGGAAACCTATGGGACAATTGATGAACTGAATAGCTTTGTAGGAATTGCAGCGAGTATAGCAGGTGAGCATAAGAATAATGACGACCTATTGGAGCAGCTATTGCAGATTCAACACGAATTATTCGATTGTGGTTCTGATCTAGCCTATGTTCGCAAGGGTGATCGGAATGAGAAGGTACAGCTCGAGATGACGGAACAACTAGAAGCATGGATTGACCAACATCAGGAAGAAGCACCGCCGCTTCGTCGATTTATCCTCCCTGGAGGAAGTTTGCTCTCGTCACAGCTACATGTATGCAGAACGGTTTGCCGCAGAGCTGAGAGACTTGTGATCACGATGGCTAGAACTGAGGAAGTGAATGCGGAGGTTCGTCGGTATCTGAATCGATTGTCGGATTACTTCTTCACGATGGCCAGAGTGGTTAATGCAAGAGAAGGTGTTGGCGACGTTGAATATGTTCGAGGGGCCAATGTGTTCATGGCAACTGAGCAATGAATTATCTGGAGCCGCTTGTATATATAGTTAGTATGGAAGATGAAGGAATACTGGTGAAATCGATACTACGAAATCGAATGAAGCTATCTCGCTCGCTTATAGGCAAGCTTAAGCAGACCGAACGGGGTATAACTCTGAATGGTGAGAGAGTATATACGAGTGTTGCGGTTCGAACTGGAGATCAGGTTGAAATTAGGATGGCTCGTGAGTCATCTGACGATATTCTCCCTCAGGAATTACCTATAGAGATTATTTATGAAGACAATCATCTGTTGGTTGTTAATAAAAGTGCCGGAATGATTGTGCATCCTACTCACGGACATTATACGAATACGTTGGCGAATGCTGTTGTTCATCACTGGCTAGTGCGGGGAGAGCAGGTGCGATTTCGCCCCATCCATAGATTAGATCAGGATACTTCAGGTGTATTGGCTATTGCTAAGAATCCCTTCGTCCACCAGCATGTGTCGGAACAGATGAACCGGAACGAATTCGAGAAAGAATACATTGCTTTCGTGCACAACCATCCAATTCCGACGGAAGCAACCATATCAGCACCGATCGATCGGGATTTGATTAATCCGCATATTCGTGTAGTTACTCCTGATAGTGGGTATCCATCAGTTACTGTATATCGGACAGAGAAGGTTTACGTTGACGGTCATGCATCATTAGTTAGAATCTGGCTGGAGACGGGGAGAACGCATCAGATCCGCGTGCATATGAAGCATATCGGATGTCCCTTGGTTGGTGATAAGATGTATGGTCTTGAGCCCATGACTGAGCTTAAACAACAACATGATTCTTATATTGCTCGTCAGGCACTTCATGCAGAGATGCTAACCTTCACACACCCAATGACGGGAGAAAGAATGATGTTCAAAGCTAACTGGCCGAAGGATTTATTGGATTTAAGTGAAAAATTAGAATCGGAGAGATAATATATGAAGAAAGTCACGATGTATCAATATGCGAAATGCGGGACCTGCCGTCAAGCAGTTAAGCTGCTTGCGAACAATGGATATGACGTTCATAGCATTGAGATATTCGATAACCCACCTGATCTACAAACCTTAACCGAGCTTATTCGAATGAGCGGACTTACGCTCAAAAAGTTTTTTAATACCTCGGGTGAGGTTTATAAGGAAATGAATCTTAAGGATAAATTAGCGGATATGTCGGATGAAGAGAAGATCGCTCTTCTTAGCTCGAATGGCAGATTAATCAAGAGACCGATTGTTACAGATGGCAAGCAGGTAACCGTCGGATTCAAGGAAGATCAATATCAAGACATATGGAGCTGAAACCTTTTGCAGAAACCAGAGAAGGAAGATAAAGATCAACGCCGCTCAAAGTGGTATCTCGGATTAATTGCATTAACCATGATTACCAAATACAAAACAATTCTCCCATTACTAGCTAAATTCGCTATTCCAGCAACCAGTATGCTCGCATCCGTATTCGCATATGCGTGGCTTACCAAGAATTGGGCAATTGGTATTGGGCTTGTTGCGATGATCTTCATCCACGAGATTGGTCATGTTCTTGCTGCGAAGCAGAAGGGCTTGCCAGTTTCCTTACCGGTGTTCATTCCTTTTCTAGGCGCATTCATTGCCATGAAGAAGAACCCGAGAGATGCCGTAACTGAAGCTTACATTGCATTCGGAGGGCCCCTATTAGGCACAGCTGGTGCGCTGGTCTGTTATTTACTCGGAGCTGCGACAGATAATATTACATTACTTGTAGTGGCATACTTGGGATTCTTCCTTAATCTAATCAACCTTATGCCGATTCATCCCTTAGATGGTGGGCGAATCGCGACTGCTGTGACTCGTTGGTTATGGTTAGTCGGGTTAGTCGGTGGAATTATTGTTGTTTGGTATATGGGTAGCATTATTTTCTTTATTATCTGGGCACTATTTGCTTGGGATTTATACTCGAAATATGGTAAGAAGCAACAAGATAAAGTGTTTACGATGCCATTGCAATTAAGGATTCCCGCAGAATACTTACGCTCGCAGGGAGTGTTCATTCCTGGTGAGGAGCACCAGAAAACGTTGGCATTCCATACCTTCTCCACAGTCGCAGATAGGAATCAGACGGTTGAGGTGTACTGGGATACACTTGGGGTTAGGGAGAGTGTATCCTTGGAGAAGCAATGTTTAGTCCGAAGCGTTAAGGTCGTGAGAATTAAACATCAGCCTGGCGATGGTCAACCGCTTACACATATTGTTGCTTTCTGTGAATTGGTTGGAATAGCACATGAGAGCGACCGATATTATGAGGTTCCAGTGCAGACAAGATGGGCATATGGTATTGTTTACCTTGGATTGGCGGGGTTCTTAGGAACGATGCTGTACATCATTAACGCGATGGGGATAGCGGGGGTTAATGGATGAAGAAAGTAAGTAATAAGCGGTTGGAGAGTAAACGGCTAGATCAATTGGGATCGGCCATATTCGCTGAGGTAGAAGAGTGGAAGCTCGAAGCACGGGCACTCGATAAAGATATTATTGATCTAGGCATCGGTAGTCCGGATTTATCGCCTTCGCCAATGATTGTTCAGGCTTTACAGCTTGCGGTTGGGAATAGTGCTAATTACCACTACCCATCGTCTGAGGGAAGCATAGAGTTCCGAACTAAGGCTGCGGAGTGGTTAAACTGGCGCTTTGGTGTAGAGGTCGATCCTGTGTACGAGATTCTCACATTGATGGGCACACAGGATGGATTAGCCCACCTCACGCTAGCCATATGTGATCCGGGAGACATCGCTCTATTACCAGACCCAGGCTATCCTATATATGCGGGGGGACTTGCTCTAGCAGGGGTTGAACCCTATTATATGCCTTTGAGGAGTGAGAATGACTATTTACCAAGATTAGATCTGATTCCAGCAGACATTGCGAATCGAGCTAAATTCATGCTGCTTAACTACCCTAGTAATCCGCTAGCTTCTATCGCTGATCTAACATTTTTTGAAGAGGTGGTGCAATATGGTCGCAAGCATGATCTATTAATCGTTCATGACCTTGCATACTGTGAGATGGCCTTCGAGGGATTTCGGCCACCTAGTATTCTCTCGATTTCGGGAGCAATGGATATTGCGGTAGAATTCCATTCCTTATCCAAGAGCTTTAATATGGCCGGCTGCAGAATAGGCTTTATGGCGGGCAGAAGTGATGTTGTGCAAGCTTTGCGACGTCTGAAGAGCAATATAGATTATGGTGTATTCAAAGCTGTTCAGGCAGCGGGCATCGTAGCATTAGAAGAAGATATGAAGTCCGAGGGAAGCTCCGTTGCAGATATTTATGAGCGGAGGAGAGATATATTCCTCGAGCAAATCATGCTTGCTGGATGGAATATTCCCGTACCTAAACCGTTGGCAACCATGTTCGTCTGGGTCCCTATTCCTGTTGGCTGGACAAGTCGCCAGATTTCCCGGGAAATCCTACTGGAGACAGGTGTGGTAGTTATACCAGGTGATGCTTTCGGACAAGAGGGAGAGGGTTTTGTCCGTATTGCCCTTGTTCAAGAAGAAGCACGTCTTATAGAGGCGGCAAGAAGAATCGGTTCTTGGTATGATATATGGAGTCGAGGATTCGATGAAGTCGCAATGGATTAATTGTGTGGGCTTCGCTGTGAAGGACATTCTGAATATAAGTCACAACAATTAGGAGATTAATATGAATATAGTGAACAAACCAAGAGTGCTTCTTGTAGACGGTATGGCCTTATTATTCCGCGCTTACTTCGCTTCTTCATTCACGGGGTACATACAGAAAACTAGCTATGGACTACCTACCAATGCTGTCCATGGATTCGTCAAATATTTCTGGGATGCGATTCAAACCTACACGCCTTCCCACGTGATTTGCTGCTGGGATATGGGCAGCACCACATTCCGAACAGAGAAATTTGAAGGCTATAAAGCAAACCGGGATGCAGCACCTGAGGAGCTCATTCCACAATTCGAGCTTGTGAAAGAAGTGACAGAGAGCTTCGGTGTGCGTAACGTGGGCATTCATGGCTACGAAGCAGATGACTGTATCGGGACCCTGGCTCGATTGCATGGGGGCGTAGATAGTACTTCTGAGGTATATATTCTAACGGGCGACCACGATATGCTTCAGCTGATTGATGAGAATATTACAGTGGTCATTATGAAGAAGGGATTATCGAATTATGCAGTTTATGATTCGGCGCTTCTCCTTGAGGATAAGGGATTAACGCCCATGCAGATTATTGATTTGAAGGGATTGATGGGCGATACCTCGGATAATTATCCTGGGGTGAAGGGGATTGGAGAGAAAACTGCGATGAAGCTTCTTCAGGATTACGGCAGCATTGAGGGAATTCTAGCTAATCTGACTGAGCTCCCCAAGGGTGTCCGCAGTAAAATTGAAGCTGAACTGGATATGCTGCATCTCTCACGAGATCTTGCGCGGATTCGTTGTGATGTTGAGATAACTTGTCATCTGGATGAGTGCATTTGGGCACCGGAGTCCGACAGGGTACACAGTAAATTTGAACAATTAGAGTTTAAAGGGTTAATGAAGCTGATTGGATGACACGCTTATATCAGCGTGTCTTCCTTATGCTCATCATGAGTATCGTGATCAGGTGGATAGACTCGTGGAAGACCTTCATGAAGCTCACGGTTCTCATAAGAGAATTGATTCGCTGGTCTTTGATCCTCGCGCCAAGTGGAGCTCTTCCCAAGTGATTCACTGTCTAAACTCATCCCATACGGCCCCTCAGGAAATTCCTCTGCGGTTAGATCATTCCGTTGTGATTCGACTGTGGCCAAATCCGTATATTTGCTACG
This sequence comes from Paenibacillaceae bacterium, assembly GCA_040904605.1. Lineage (GTDB taxonomy): Bacteria > Bacillota > Bacilli > Paenibacillales > UBA4045 > UBA4045. Next base: position 24,363 of record JBBDTA010000110.1, on the reverse strand, counting down.
ATCTTCCTTCATAAATCCTCTTGCCATGAATGAACACCTCCTTGGTTATAAGGTCATATTGTACCCAAGAGATGTTCCTCTATACTACCAAATGGAGTGCTGATTAGAAATCGTTAAAATTTACAGGCCCTACGATTTGTTCGAGAAAATGAATTAGCTCTTCTGCTTGTTCTTCATTCAAGTGGAATCGCTCTTCGAGATATCCTTCCTTCTCTAAATCGTCAGGCCCGATGACGGCAGTTATACCTTGCTGCAAATCGGTGACGAGCTTCTTGCCATAGAATCTATTGGTTGTTGTGATCACTAAGTCAAAACGGTTCATCTTGGGTGTGATTAATGTTACAAAACGAGTCGTAGTAGCTTCTGTACTGTCGGATAAATAATCGATTTCACTCATAGAAGTTCATCCCTAACTGAATAGTATGTAGCTGATTATATCGTTTTTGATGGGAGAGAGCAAAGTAAAGTCATAATTAGATTGATAAATTTCTCCAATTATGATATTGTACTGTTAAAGGAACGGACGAGGAAGCACCTCTCTTGTGATCATCACAGGCGAGGTGCTTTTTGTTCGTTCTTTATTTTTTAGAAAATGTGGAGGTGTTTGAATGAATTTAGTTTTTGTCAACAGCTTTGAGAAGAGAGTAGAGGAGGACCGTGTTGTCACAGCTCAAGTTACGATTGGTGAGAGGCAGGGGGTTTGGCGTGTTCTCTGGAACGAACCGGGGAAAGATGGTAATAATGGACAGGATTGCTGGTTCGAAGGTGACAAGTGGCAGGATATGATGACGGCATTCCGCTTAAGACTTGCGGAGAAGACGGCGGAAGGTTTTTTACCTTTAGTCGAAGGGCATCTTGAAGGTATCGACGCCCCTTCGGCAAAAACCAAATATGCGCAGATGCTGCATTATTACAGCGAATGTAATTCGAATGAAGAGCTGTACCAGCAGCTCCGGCTATGGAGAAGGGAACAGGCGGTGAAGGAAGGTAAGCCATACTACATCATTGCTACGAATCGTGTGCTCCGGATGATATCCTGCTATATACCTCAGAGCAATGAGGAGCTGAAGAATATCCCTGGCTTTGGTGACCACAAGAGCGCATTATACGGGAAGAGCATAACGGACATTACGAAGAAGCATCCCCGGGCAGGGACGTTCCCGTTAGAATGGGTTATTCAACAAATTGACTCTTACCAATTCAAGCTATGGGTCCATAAACAGAAGGAAATCAAAGTAAAAGCAGAGCTTGAAAGACAAACCACGAAGAAGAGAATGCTGGAGCTCATCGCTCAAGGAGAATCTTTAGAGACGATTCCACAGACACTGAATCTGCCCCGCAGAGAGGTAATATTATGGACTGAGGAGCTGGAAACAGAAGGCTACGACTTGGATACTTTCATAGACAACGAATTACAGCATGTGCCAACAGCGGATCAAGAGCTGGCATGGAAAGCGTTCGAAACAGAGGGGGATCGATACTTAAAGCCCGTATTGAAGAAAGTTTACAGTGAGGAGGAAATCAAGGACAAGGATTTGGAATTAACCTACGAGTGGCTTCGCCTACTGCGTATGCGTTATCGCAAAGAGAAATCCTCAGAAACCAAAGTTAGTTAAGGTGAAGGAGGTTGCGAGTAACGTAATCATGAAGTAAGTTTCACATGGACAAGGAGGGACCAACAGCCCGCGAAAGCGAACTAATCGGAGGAAGAAGGGGGCGGGAGAGGTAATGAATGAATACAATGAAATAGAAGAGTTAGAAGAGTTAGAAGAGTTAGAAGAGTTAGAAGAGCTAGAAGAGCTAGAAGAGCTAGAAGAGCTAGAAGAGATGTAGTAGAAACAAGTAGCTTTATTGGCTTATGGGGAGATATATTCCCATAAGCCAATTTTTTTGTGCCCTCATCGGATTACAATTAACATAATCATTACTCGATTGATTCAAGGATTCAAGTAAAGTATCATTTACGGTATAGTATATTTGGCAAAAGATTCATATAGGAGCAAAAGGAGCTGTTAACATTGAGTAACCATTCACAGAGCGCTAAGAGAGGTCCTACACCTGAAATCATCACGTTCGGAGAGAGTATGGCGCTGTTCACTCCACAAGGGAGCAGAGGGCTGGAGTATAGCGGTGGACTGAATAAATCATTCGGTGGTGCAGAGAGCAATCTGGCTATCGGTATAGCAAGACTGGGACATCAGGTTGGCTGGTTCGGTCGATTAGGGAATGATCCATATGGTCAATATATTGCGAAGTCCATTCGGGGTGAAGGCGTTGATATTAGTGGTGCTGTATTAACGGACGAAGCAGGAACCGGCTTAATGTCGCGCCAAGTTGTTGCGGGCAAGGTATCTGTCTATTACCATCGCAAGCATTCTGCGGCAAGCCTTATGCAGCCAGAGCACTTGGATGAGGACTATATTAGTCAGGCGAGAATTTTACATATTACTGGCATTACCCCCGCTCTGAGTGAGAATTGTGCACGAACCGTGAGAGAGGCGGTAAGATTAGCCCGCAAGCATGGTGTTAAGGTTAGCTTTGATCCGAATTTGCGCTTGAAGCTATGGACCATTGAGGAAGCTAGACCTGTGCTGCTGGAGCTGGCAGAGCAGGCGGATTATTATCTCCCGGGATTAGATGAATTGAAGCTGTTATACGCCACCGACGACCTGGATACCATATTAGAAAAGCTTAAGGCCCTGCAAGCTGTATCGATTATTAAAGGCGGAAACGACGAGACGATGATCTTGGAGCAAGGCTCCCTAAGCGTGGTTCCTTACTTCAAGGTGGATAAGGTGGTAGACACGGTTGGTGCTGGAGATGGTTTCTGTGCCGGATACCTTGTCGGACTTCTCAAGGGTTACAGTCATAAAGGCGCGGTTAAGCTCGGTAACCTAGTAGGCTCAATGGTCGTTCAACTCGAAGGCGATTGGGAAGCACTCCCTACTTGGAATCAGGTCGATGCTACACTCAGCAACAAAACCCATGTGGAACGATAATTAGAGATACGAGAGGACGAATATATTACTATGAGAAAAATAAAGCTGCTTCAACAAATCGTGAGTGAAGGTGTTGTCGCCGTTCTGCGTGCGGATACCGCAGAGGATGTTGTGCGCATGGCTGAACAAGCCATCGCAGGTGGGATTAAAGTCATCGAGATTACGATGACCGTACCTTATGCGCTGCGAGCCATAGAACAATTAGCTGCGAAGTATTCCAGCACAACGAGTGACTCAGCAACCTATGCGATCATCGGTGTCGGCACCGTGCTCGATCCAGAAACTGCTAGAATGGCCATTCTGAGTGGGGCAGAATTCGTTGTCGGCCCCTCATTAAATCCGGCAACCGTCGTATTATGCAATCGATATCGAGTACCGATTATGCCGGGCTGTATGACTATTGCGGATATCCAAGCGGCGTTAGAGCTTGGCGTGGATGTCGTGAAGCTGTTCCCGGGGAACCTCTACTCCCCAGCTATGATTAAGGCGATCAAAGGCCCGCTGCCACATGCGAACATCATGCCAACCGGCGGTGTGAACCTGGACAACCTGGGCGAATGGGTGAAAGCAGGAGCAGTAGCTGTTGGCATCGGTTCAGATCTGACAGCAGAAGCGGTTAAAACGGGTGACTATACACATATCGCGAGGAAGTCGGCTCAGTACGTGGAAGCGTTTAAGACAGCTAAGAAATAAGTCGTATGCAAACAACCCTTAGTCAGTTAATTTGACTAGGGTTTGCTTTGGTTTCAACAATTCGTGAAGGAAGTATAGTTTGTTTATTTTATCCATAATGCAGGAATCAGTAAGCTATTGTCGTATATTAATAGAGCAACAAAATCCAGTATTGTCCAATTAAAGGAGATTCTAAATTGAAGATACGTCCAGCTAGACTTAAACAAATTGCCATTCCATTCGTAATAAGTATAACTTTGTTATTAACTCCATGGGGTGCGAATGCCAAGGAGGCAGGCAAGTATACGGAGCTTGATGAAACGATAGATTTGCTGGAAGCCTATCACTTAAGTGGCGTTACGGAAGAAGAGTTAATTCAAGCAGCTATTGAGGGTATTATCTATTCACTGGATGATCCTTATACGGATTACTATAGTGAAGCTGATCTAGAGGCATTCACAGATTCGTTGAATAATGTCTATTATGGGACAGGAATCATCCTGGATGAATTGAATGGAGAAATCTATGTGAATCTCGTCATGGAGAATACATCTGCCGAACAGATGGGTGTTCTTGAAGGAGATGTGATCCTCACTGTTAACGGTGTTATGGCAAAGGGGAAAACGCTGATTGATCTCGAGAAGGCAGAAATTGGTGCGAATGGAGCTAGTGTGAAGATTAGGGTGCGAAGAGGCAGCGAAATCCTTACTTTTAACTTAACCTATGCAGAGGTGCACGTTCCGTTAGTGACAACTCGTTGGTTCGGTGATGGAGTAGGCTACTTGCGTCTGCATACGTTCTCCGATGAAGCTGCAGCTGAATTCATAGCTGAGCTTGGTAAGCTGAATGAGAGGGGCCTTCAAACGCTTATTATTGATCTTCGATACAATGGCGGGGGCTTATTAAGCTCGACTGAGATGATTGCCGAACAATTTCTAGATAACGATGTTCTGATGTATACACAGGATAAGGATGGTAAGGAAGTAAAGGTAGAAATTGATGGGGAGTTGCCCTTAATGGTGCCGATCGTTGTTCTGGTGAACGATGGTACAGCCAGTGCTTCTGAGGTTCTTGCTGGAGCACTCCAGGATAATAAGCTTGCTCTGATCGTGGGAGATCAAACCTATGGCAAGGGCGTCATCCAACAGATTATTCCTATGCACTCCAGCGGTGGAGTATTAAAAATTACAGTCGAGGAGTATTTCACTCCGAATAAGCATAAGGTTCATGGTGTAGGAATTACTCCGGATATAGAAGTTGCCGGTATCCAGGAGCAGCTATTCAAAGCTCTATACTCAGCAGGTCTTACTAAGCTGAATGTTGTTATAGAACCAACAACAATCAAGGTTAATGGAGAAATTTTTCACACACAGGTTGATCTGCTCAAGCAAGGGCAAGCCACTTATCTGCCTCTGCGATTTCTTGCGGCTGTCACGGATGCGGATCTGAGCTGGGATCCATCAACCAAGTCGGTCATACTTACGAAAGGCACGAAGAAGATTTCATATCTCTTAAGCAGCCTTACCGTAAAGAACAATCTTAGTTATATCGACGTCAAGACATTCCAGAAGGACTTTCCCGAATTCGTCTGGAACATATCAAGTGACATTCCAACTATAGACGTGAGCATATAAACATCAAACTAAGCGTATGCTTTCGAATCAGTTTTATCGATCGCTAGCGCGACCATCAAACTTTTAGGAGGATCAGATCTCACTCGGGCTCCATCTCACTCACGGCATGATTATTCCAGACTCATCGTCCGAAAAGCTGCCTCAATTGCTTCAAGTGTGTGCGCGATATCCTCGTCGCTGTGCGCAGTTGTCATAAACCAGGCTTCATACTTCGAAGGAGCTAGGCATATGCCCTGGTCGAGCATGAGTCGGAAGAATGAGGCGAATCGCTCGCTATCAGCGCGACCTGCTTCTTCATAATTAGTAACCGGATGCGCGCAGAAGTGCGTAGAGAATGCTCCGCATATACGATTGATCGTGAGATCGATATTATTATCCACAGCAGACTTAGCCATTCCCTGTGTAAGTCGGTCTGCTAACAAGTCCAAGCGTTCATAGGTTCCAGGCTGCTGCAGAACCTCCAGACAAGCTATGCCCGCAGATACTGAGATGGGATTACCGGCCATTGTGCCTGCTTGGTAAGCGGGACCGAGGGGAGCTACCTTCTCCATAATTTCGCGTCTTCCGCCATAGGCGCCTATGGGAAGGCCGCCACCAATAATTTTGCCTAAGGCTGTTAAATCGGCCTGAACAGCATTATGATCAGGGAAATATGTATACGTCTGAGCTGATCCATAGTGAAAGCGAAAAGCACTGATCACCTCATCGAAGATGACAAGCGCTCCAAATTTGCGAGTGAGTGAACACACTGTTTCTAGATAGCCGGGTTCGGGAAGTACCATGCCGAAGTTGCCGACAATCGGTTCAATCATTACAGCAGCAATCTGGTCACCCCAAAGCTCAAGCGCCGCTTCTAATGCAGCAGTATCGTTGAAGGGAACCGTAATAACTTCACGAGCAATACCTGATGGAACTCCGGCACTATCAGGAGTTCCTAAGGTTGAAGGGCCAGAGCCTGCGGCAACGAGTACTAGATCGGAGTGCCCATGATAGCAGCCAGCGAATTTAATGATCTTGTCACGACCCGTATAAGCTCTAGCTACACGAATGGTGCTCATTACAGCTTCTGTGCCAGAGTTCACTAAGCGTACTTTATCCATAGAGGGGATGGCTTCCTTCAGCATGCGACAAAAAGTAATTTCTAATTCAGTCGGGGTTCCATATAATGTGCCATTCTCTGCGGCTTGGACGATCGCGGCTGTTACTGCAGGATGAGCATGACCGAGAATAATCGGACCATAGGCAGCCAGATAATCAATATAGCGATTACCATCTGCATCCCAGAAATAAGCGCCTTGGGCCTTCTCCATGAACACTGGCGCAGCTCCACCGACCGCCTTGAAGGAGCGTGAAGGACTATTCACACCCCCGACAATATGCTCTAATGCTTCTTTATATAAATACTCGGAACGAGCTCTAATCATAGTGATTCATCCACCTTACTTATTGTATTAACGCTGCAATTGGCGCTACTGTGTAGCCCATTCTCGCTAAATCATCTTCATATCCAATTGCCACTAATGCACTATGGTGTTACTGCAGGATCGGGTATTACCGGTTCAATAACCACTGGACTCAGTTGCTCCTGCACATACTCAAGCAACTTGTCTGTATCGGATATGCTGATCACATCAGCTCCGCCTATATTCTCCTCGCGAAGTAGCTCTAAGGGAGGAATCTGTATACTAGGAATAGTAGTTGTATCGATTTCAAACCCAAGACGTCCTAGCTTAACCATATCATCTATACCCATATTCGTCTCAACATAAGGGACTACACTATTCAACAAGATAGGTAGCTTAATCAAAGACGATGTCCGCTTGACCTTGTCTACAACCGCGCTTAGAAAGTTACGCTGTCTCTCCGTGCGGGTAAAGTCGGATAATGCATCCTTCCGGAATCGCACATATTGAAGTGCGGTTAAACCATCTAGATGCTGAAGTCCTGGCTGTAAGTCAATATTATACTGAGGGTCGTCTGCTGTATCTATGTAATGCATTCTTTTCTCAACCTCAAAATCAATGCCGCCTAATGCATCAATCAGGGAGATAAAGCCTTGGAAGTCTGTGTACACGTAATATTGAATCGACAGACCCGTTATCTCGCTTATCGTATTCATAGCCAGACTAGGTCCGCCCAACGTAAGTGCGGTATTAATTCGATTACTCCCATGTCCAGGGATCTTCGCATAGGTGTCGCGTAACACGGAGAATATAGTAGCTTTCTTCGTAACCGGATCAATCGAAGCGATGATCATTGAGTCTGATCTAGGAACCTCGTTCTCCTTCAGACCACGAGCATCTCCACCAAGTAATAGAATATTGACTCGATCTGTACCTTCCCAGACGGGAAGCGGTTCATTCGCTTCTACATCTCTGAACTTAGAATCATCAGGATCAGATATGTTATTAGCAAAGCTCAGAACCACATTTATATAGTAGATAACTACAATGACTATGATGAGAAGTAGAGCGAGTAGGCTATATATTATTTTTTTGGAGCGTTTAGATTTTTTTTGAGGCGATATGGGATCCATCTCGTTGATAGTTTCGTTCATATGATAATTCCAGCCTTTCGAAGTTGTTAATCCACCAAACTATTATAGATGCAATAGTCATCCCCTGCAAGTCACGATAAGAATGTGCGACCTCGATTTTTCTTTTACATAGAGGTTCGTGTATAGTGTCTATATGAGAGTTACACCATATGGAGCAGGGGGTTAGACACTGTGAATGCGATTGAAGTTTCGGGCTTGCGTAAGGAATTTTTGGTACAAAAGAATAAGTTAGGCTTAAAAGGAGCATTCCAGGATTTATTCCGAAGAGAATACACCCGCCTCACCGCGGTGAAAGATATAGACTTTACGATCCCACAAGGAGAAATCTGCGGATATATTGGCGAGAATGGAGCAGGGAAATCAACGACAATCAAGATGCTTACAGGCATTCTTGTTCCCACTGCGGGGGATATTCTCGTGAACGGCTATGTACCTTATAAGGATCGAGAAATATTCGTTCGAGGTATTGGTGTTGTATTCGGGCAACGTAGTCAGCTATGGTGGGATATCGGTGTCATTGAATCATTCCGATTATTACGCAAGGTATATCGTGTGTCAGAAGCAGATTTCAAGCGTAGACTGGATGACCTGACGGACATGTTACAGATTGGTGATATTCTGTCCCGTCCTGTTCGAAAGCTCAGCTTGGGGCAACGTATGCGATGTGAGTTAGCGGCGTCCCTACTACATAATCCATCCATCCTGTTCCTTGATGAGCCCACGATTGGATTGGATATCGTCGTGAAGACGGAAATCCGCGAATTTCTGAAGCAGATGAATCGCACTTATAATACGACAATTCTACTCACTACCCACGATTTGCAGGATATTGAAGCGCTCTGCTCACGTGTTATTATGCTCGATGATGGTCGTATTATTTATGATGGTGGACTAGATGATCTGAAGCACCGCTTAGGTAAAGGTAAGGAAGTGTGGCTGCAATTCGGCGAGCCAACTTCATTAGAACGATTACAGCAGCTCACCGATGGCTTGGACGTAATCTGGACAAGCGATAATGAGTTCTCGGCGAAGGTCATTATTCCCCGCGGACAAGAGATTATCTCACAAGTGCTTGGGAGTGTCGTAGGTCAGATGGATATCCGCGATGTGAAGATCACCGAGACGAATACGGACGAGATCGTTCGCGAAATTTATCGAACCGGTTCGGCAACGGTGCAGGCGGTACAAGCCACATGATTAGTGTATATATCGATTTTATTCGAATGCGATTTCTGACGATGCTCGCATATCGTGTGAATTATTATAGCGGGATTGCGATTTATGCGATCAATATAGGCTCGGCTTATTTTATCTGGAAGGCTGTTTATGGTGATAATGCGGTGCTTGGAGGAATGACCTCTGGGCAGATGTCTACGTATATTGCGATATCCTGGATGGCGCGAGCATTCTACTTCAACAATCTCGACCAAGAAATTTCTAGAGAAATTCGTGATGGTAGTGTAGCTATACAGATGATTAGACCGTACCAATATCTGGCGATTAAGATGATGCAGGGTTTGGGTGAAGGTCTGTTCCGTCTATTGTTATTCAGCATACCGGGTATGGTGATTGTGTCCTTATTGTTCCCTATTCACTTGCCGTTGGACCCTCTGACCTGGGTGGCATTCTCTGTAATGATCATATTCAGCTTTTTCATTAATTCGCAGATTAATATATTGGCAGGGCTATCAGCTTTCTACTTAGAGAATAATGAAGGTCTGATGAGGATGAAACGAGTTACGATTGATCTGTTCTCTGGACTGGTCATTCCCATGACATTTTTCCCGGGTTGGGCTGAACAGACACTGAGTTTTCTGCCCTTTCAGGCGATTACCTATCTACCGGGCACGGTATTCACAGGTAACATTGCCGGAACGGCGATTGGCCAAGCGATTGGTGTACAATTATTCTGGTTTATTGCATTACTGCTGCCTCTCTATGTCGTATGGCGTCGAGCGCGTAAGCGATTGTTCGTGCAGGGGGGCTGAGGTTAGATGTTCTATATTTCGTTATTCTCCGAGTACTTGCAAAATTATATAAAAACCCGACTGACGTACCGCTCTGATTTCTGGATTGAGGTATTGTCTGATCTTGCGTTTAATTTCATGAATTTGTTCTTTATTCTGATTGTGTATATGCACACGGATGTGCTCGATGGTTGGGTACGTGCTGAGGTGATCTTCATCTATGGATATTTTATGGTGCCGTACAGTGTGTTCATCTGCTTCTTTAACCTATGGGGCTTTGGAGATCGTTATATTGTAAAAGGTGAGATGGATCGCGTCCTTACGCGTCCTGCTCATAGTCTATTCCAGGTAATGCTGGAGAATATGGATCCCCCGGCGTTGTTCGGTGGTGTGGCTGGATTTGCTGTTATGGCGTACGCATGGACTGATCTGGAGCTAGCTTTAAGCTGGTACGATCCGCTGATGTTCTTGCTCTTAGTCGCAGGGTCGGTGATGATCTATTGTGGCATATACGTATCCTTAACATCATTATCACTATTCTCAGATTCACCAACAGGCATATTACCGCTGATCTGGAACATTCAGAATTATGGTCGATACCCGGTCAGCATTTATAATGGCATTATTCGTGTCGTGTTGACGTGGATACTTCCGTTCGCCTTTGTCGGTTTCTACCCGGCGGCGTTCTTCCTAAGGCGTGAAACCTTCATGGTCATGGCTCTGCTTACCCCTGCTGTGGGTCTTATCCTTATGCTCATCAGTATATGGATTTGGAATATTGGGGTTCGCAGGTATCGTGGTGCGGGCTCATAAGAAAGTCACTTGATTGGCGCTGGTCTGTTACATGAAATTGGTACATGCACACGTGGCGAGTGACCGGCGGACTGGCAACTTGCACAATTTTTGTGCTAGTTGGCCTCCGAATGACTGGCGTACAGGCAACTTGCACAATTTTTGTGCTAATTGGCCTCCAAGTGATCGGCGGACAGGCAACTTGCACAATTTTTGTGCTAATTGGCACCCGAGTGACCGGCGGACTGGCAATTTGCACAATTTTTGTACTAGTTGGCACCCGAATGATCGGCAAGTAAACTTAGCATAGGCTTACGAAGTAGTTTTCTCGACTGCTCGCGCAGCCATCAAAAACTTTTAGGAGTGACGATGAACATGACAATAGAGATAGGCAAACAAGCGCCGGACTTTCAACTTGAAGCCAGCAATGGAAAACGGGTGAAGTTGTCTGATTTTAGAGGCGAGAATGTGCTTCTGTACTTCTACCCAAAGGACATGACGCCCACATGTACCACTCAAGCTTGTGATTTTCGGGATCGAAGCAAAGATTTTAAGGGACTGAACACGGTAATCATTGGTGTCAGCACAGATTCGGTTTCACGGCATCATAAATTCATAGAGAAATACGACCTTCCTTTCGTTCTGCTTGCCGATGAGGATCATTACTTGGCTGAATTGTATCATGTCTGGCAATTAAAGAAGTTGTACGGTCATGAGTTTATGGGGATTGTACGATCAACCTTTATCATCGATCAGAATGGAATACTGGTTAAACAGTGGCCCAAGGTGAAAATCAAGGAACACGTGGAAGAGGCGCTGGACTATATACGAACCCATTTGCCTGTGTAGTTTGGGTTAGCAGTGTAGTTTGGTGAGTAACTTGATGTGTAGTTTGGG
>JBBDTA010000110.1:0-12745 GCA_040904605.1 Paenibacillaceae bacterium | reverse complement strand
GCAGTGTAGTTTGGTGAGTAACTTGATGTGTAGTTTGGGTTAGCAGTGTAGTTTGGTGAGTAACTTGATGTGTAGTTTGGGTTAGCAGTGTAGTTTGCTGAGTAATTTTGATGTGTTTGGGTTAGCAGTAGCTATCTAGAATTAACGCGGCAGTGGCGCATGAGTGTTTCATAAGTGTACTAATTCTATTGCGCTGAAAGATGCGCTGTTGGATCATATTCGTCAATTATGGCGTTGAGGTGTGAAAAGGAACTGGATAGTAACGCTAATTGTTGTGTTAATCCAATAAATACTTGTTGTACGAAGGAGTTCGATCTACGACTTTAGTCTAGGATGAAGTTCAGTCTATAGCCGTTTTTCATGTAGGGGGTTCAACCATTATCATAATGTAAAATAATAAAATTCATGGAGTGGAAGGGGAACAATCACAGTGAGATCATTTATCCAGAGTGCATTCAGCAATAAAGCAGCTATGATCGTAATTATCATAATGGTCATGGTAATAGGAGGAATTAGTTATACACTGCTGCCTAGAGAATTTCTACCAGAAGCTGACAATCCACAGGTCACCGTATCCGTCATTGGACCAGGTTATGATGCATCTTCTATGGAGAAGTCAGTAACCATTCCGTTAGAGCAAGCTCTAAGTACAGTTAAGGGGCAGACCAATGCTTTCTCGACATCCGGTGATGGTTTCTCTCAAGTGAATCTGAACTTTGGTTCCAAGACGAATATGAAGGAAGCCAAGGTGGAGGTTGAACGGGCCGTTAATGCAGTTACACTTCCAGAGCGGGTTTCTCCACCGTATGTTATCCAATTTAATACGTCCATGATTCCGATTTCGTTCGTAACGCTTACGTTTGAAGAAGGTGTCAGCGATGCTCGGAAGGAAATTCTCGAGAAACGTGCTATTGATGAGTTTAGGGCAATCGAAGGTGCTGGCGACGTGCAGCTGTCTGGTAAATCGCAGCCTAAGCTAAGCATCGTTCCAGATGCAGCGAAGCTCGCTGACAGAGGTGTTCCACTACAAGCATTATATGGTGTCCTTCAAGGGAGAGATGCATCGGCATCCGTAGGTGAGAGTACATTGGATGGGCAAACCGTGAATTTGAACGTGTCGGCAAGCTTGCAGGATGTTGAAGCAGTGAAGATGCTTCCTGTTGCCGAAGGTGTTAAGCTTGGTGATGTAGCGGAGGTGACCTTCGTCGACAAGAAGGAAAGTACATTCAGAATGGATGGCAAGAATGCGCTTCAGATTGTCATCTCCAAGGGTGCTGACTCCAATGCAGTCTCAGTTGGAGATGGTGTGGAGAAAGCGATGGAGACACTTAACAAAGAATATAAAGATATGAACTTGAAATTGATGATAAGCACGTCTGAACAAATTGTTCACTCTGTCAATAGTATGATGAGAGAGGTTCTGCTAGGAGCGTTACTCGCTACGATCGTGATTCTATTATTCATGCGTAACATTCGAGCAACTCTGGTGACCATCGTATCGATCCCGTTATCGTTGGCGATGACCCTCTTCTTGTTGAATATGTCGGGCATAACGCTCAACATCCTGACATTGGGTGGGGTTGCTGTTGCCGTCGGACGTTTGGTCGATGATAGTATTGTCGTCATTGAGAATATATTCCGTAGATTACAGAAGGAGAAATTCTCAATAGGGTTAATACTCGATGCAACACAAGAGGTGTCGAGAGCAATTACGGCATCCACGTTAACAACGGTTGCAGTTTTCTTGCCAATGAGTCTCTTGGATGGCTCATTGCAATCGTTCTTGCTACCTTTTGCACTAACAATGACTTACGCTCTATTATCTTCATTACTGGTAGCATTAACGGTCATTCCACTCCTCAGTGCAGGTGTGCTCAAAAACTCCACGATCAAGGAACATCTACCTTCCAAGCGATTTACTAGATTTCTCGAATGGAATTTAGGCCATAAGTGGCTTCCGATCACATTAGCGTTCTTACTGCTTATCGGATCACTTGTGACATATATATTCATGCCCAAGGGAGCGATTGATTCCTCAAGCGCAGAAACCTTGAGTGTTACGTTGGAATACGCAGTTGATACACCAGTAGCAGAAGTACTTGAGAATGCGGGTAAGCTTGAGGCCTTCCTCTTGGATCAGGATGGGGCAGAATGGATTGCTATGACGAATGGGAATAGTGCCGATGATGCCAAGTATGGTGCGGTGTCATCACCGACGCTAGTCACGTATATGATTCAGATGAAGGAAGACGCTGATGCAGAGATTATTATCGATGAGGTTAAGACGCAAAGAGATAATTATCCAGGAGCGGCATTGAATGCGGGAACAGCTAATCTGTTCACGGGTGGAAACTCGACCCAGGTGTATGTGGACATCATAGGTGAGGATCAGGAGCTGCTTACGAAGACTGCAGCTGAGGTCATCGCTAAGATTGAACCCGTCAAGGATGTGCTCAAGGTTCAGAGTAACCAAGAAGAGAAGAAGACAGTATATACACTGGAAGTGAACGCTACAGAAGCGAAGGCTGGCGATATCGCTATGCAGCTACAGAGCATGCTGAATCCCATCCCGATTGGTTCAATCACGGTGGATGGACAACTGGTTCAGGTTGTACTGGAGCCTTCCCTGAAGCCGAAATCCGAAAGCGAACTATCTACATTAATGGTCATGACGGATTCGGGTCCCAAAGCCGTTTCGAACGTTGCTAAGTGGGTTAAATCGGAGCAGTCTACGAAGTTCTTCCATAAGGATGGAGAAAGTTATATCCGAGTTTCCGCTACGGTGGAGCCTTCGCAATTATCCATTGTCGGTAGTGAAATTAAAGAACAGTTAGCTGATCTTACGCCTCCAGATGGAGTCGAGCTGATCGTTGGTGGAGCGTCCGCTGATCAATCAGAGGATATCAATAGTTTAATGCTCATGATGCTAGTGTCTATCTTTATCGTTTACTTGATCATGGTGTTCACCTTTAAGACGCTTCGTGCACCGCTTGCGATTCTGTCCTCGATCACATTCGTGCCAATCGGTGCAGTGCTTGGATTGATCATAACGGGTGTAACACCTGACTTTACAGCTATATTCGGAGTTGTTATGCTCATCGGTATCGTGGTTACGAATGCGATTGTACTTATCGACCGCGTTAAGCATAACGAGGAGAAGATGACGATCCGTGAGTCCTTGGTTGAAGCTGCGGGTATACGGATGCGTCCGATTCTGATGACCGCCATCGCTACAATTGGAGCGATGCTGCCGATCGTATGGGGATCTTCAGAAACCGGAAGCATTGTGTCCCAGAGCTTGGCGATTGTGGTTATCGGCGGATTGAGTGTGGCAACCTTGCTTACACTAGTCATCGTGCCTTGTATCTACGAGCTTTTACATTTCCGCAAGTCTGCTCGTCAGCGTCGTGAGCTGGCAGCAGAGAAAAAAGCTGCATAATCGAAAGTAACGTCTAAACCCCCGAACCTATGGAGACAATGGTAGATATAAGACCAATTGTCAATACAGGGGAAGGGGTTTTTCTAACTAGATGTCATTATCTCATGAGCAGTGGATTCAGCCACTAGAATTAATAGAACGATGGATAGCAGAAATGGAGAAGGTGATTTCCGGAAAGCGATTTTTAATAGAGAAGGTAATCACGGCATGCCTGTGTGAAGGTCATGTCCTGCTTGAGGATGTGCCTGGTGTTGGCAAAACAACGCTAGTCCAAGCGTTAGCTGGTTCCATTGGAAGCAGCTTCAAACGTATTCAATTCACGCCGGATCAGCTGCCTTCAGACATTACAGGGATATCCGCCTTCCATCCACAGACGATGGAATTTATATATCGACCTGGCCCGATCATGGCCAATATTGTGCTGGCTGATGAGATTAACCGTGCATCGCCCAAGACACAATCAGCCTTACTCGAGGCGATGGAGGAACGATGTGTGACTGTAGACGGTACAACGTATCCACTCCCCCGTCCATTCCTGCTGCTAGCGACACAGAATCCATTAAGGCATGAGGGAACGTATACGTTACCTGAAGCACAGATGGACCGTTTCATGTTCCAATTGCGAGTCGGTTATCCACAGGTGGATCAAGAGATGGAGCTCTTGGAGCGTGCCCGGTTAAGTCATCCCTTGGAGCGGGTCGAGATTGTATTGACTGGGGATGAATTGATCGGACTACAGAAGCTGGTTCGAACCGTCCATGTAGATTCGTCGATCAAACGATATATTGTGAATATTGTAGAGGCTACTCGCAATCATCGCGATATTCGTCTGGGAGCAAGTCCCCGCGCCTCAATTGCACTGATGCGAGCCTCACAGGCGAGAGCGTGGATGCAAGGAAGAGAGTATGTCATTCCTGATGATGTTAAAGCTCTTGCAGCCGCAATCATCAAGCATAGATTAATGATGAAGCCAGACGTATTCGTCGATCAGAGTGGTCGCGAGGAATTGCTCGAGACTCTTATCAAACATGTGTCTGTTCCTGCACTTTCCAATGCTTCAAGCTCTATCAGGGAGGAGCTTTCTCTCCGAAGGGGCTGGTTTCGATGAGTGTAGCAATAGCCCGCATTGCGAGCATGATCAGTTTGCTTTTTGCAGCAGTGGTTTTGGCAGTAGTTGGTGGCTATATGGGCTTGTTCCTGAGTGGGAGTATTGGATTTGTATTCATCTACATGCTAGTTATCTCACTATGGATCAGAAGAGGAGATATTCTAGCTGAGCGAATGCTGAATCAGCAGCGGATTCAGGCTGGAGATGAGGTAGAAGTCACGATAACGATCAGCCTTCCTGCTCGTTATTGGTTATGCTGGATTGTCGTCGAGGAACGCTGGGTTCAACAGAAGCAATGCCGAGAGAGTGAGATGCCTGAGTTAGGAGAGTTGCATGACGAGCAATATGCTTGCTTGGCTTTTATACGAGGCTCTCGTCACATTAAATGTCATTACACAACCTCAGCTAAAGCTAGAGGATTATATCGCGTACATAGCTCCCGTGTCATGATTGGAGATATGTTCGGTTTGGTGAAGAGAGTACTCGTTCAAGAGGAACAGGATGCTGAGATCGTACGGGTGAACCCTGTACCGCTTGCGGGCCATTGGTTTAAGCGTATACGGCTCGGTGAAGAAACTCCATCCGACTATGGAACTCTGCGCGATTATATAAGCGGAGACCCTATATCTAGCATCGATTGGAAATCGTATGCCAGACATCAGAAGCTGAAGACGAAGCAGCTCGAGGTGGAAGAGCGCAAATCCATGCTTATCGTCATGGATGGGAGAAAGACTCATTTTGAGAGAATAGTTAGTGCAGTCACACGGATGGTCTTGGAGATGAATGACCCCTCACTAGAATTAGTACTAGCTTGTGGAGAGAGTAGATGCTCGGTAAGTACCCGTCACTCTAAGCAATCAGGTGTATCCGCTGAAATCTATGAATGGCTTACTTCAATAGAAGCATTAAGCATAGATTCCTTCACTCAGCAGATACGAACAGCCCTTGCTCGCTCAGGCTCAGACGAAGGCAGAATTGTTATTGGTGTTACGGCTACATCTGATGAGCCAATACAACAAGAGAGTAGTGTATATACCTATCCACCATCCATCCAGCTGCTATATATTCCGCCAAATGGAGATGGAGAGCTGATTTATGCATGATCAGAATGGATTGCGCCGTCTATTGTCGGGAGTATTGCTGATTGTCCTCGTCCATGAATGGATGCGTCCCTTGTCTGAATTGTCTAATTGGACCGATGTGTATTCAATTATGCCTCTACTGATCACCTTAGCTGGGGTATTGGCAGTGGATGTGTTAGAGATTCAACGCATCTGGACTTGGATCGTTAAGCTATTGGTAATTCTATCTGCTGTTGCAGCGATGTTCCATGGGACAAATCTACTACATATCGATTGGTGGGTTAATTTTGCTATATTGATCATGAATGACTTCATTCACATTCTCATGGGACAATGGGATGCTGTGAGTGCGGAGGGTCGTACGTTACTGTTCATCGGGGCATGGGCAACGATTGTTTGTTGGCTGTATGCAGTCATTCTGTATCAGAGAATTGCTTTATACGTTACGATGCTCACGGTTGTATATTTATTCATCCTCCAGACATGGTTAGGCTTGGATACAACGAAGGGAGTTGTCCTAGCGATCATTGCAGGATTATTATTGCATGGTTTAAGTGTGCTACCTGTCTTGGAGAGCATGTTCGGATTAAGAGCTAAGCTTCTTGGTTGGCCACTACGTTGGGTGATGAGCTCGATCGTCCTGGTATGCATAACGGTGGGCTGCGGGCTCTTATTATCTATGGGGCAGGAGAGGGCTGAATTTAAGCTACCCTTGACCTTGATGAAGTGGAATTGGCAATCATTAGAAGCATTGACCCCATTCTCCATGCAGCATTTCCCAGGATATACGGATAAGCAGACAGATAGCGTGCAGAGGTCTGGGTATAGCTTGAATGATACGATGCTTGGAGGATCGGTAACCTCAGATGATTCCATCGCTTTTCTGGCTAATACAGAGCGGCCTGATGCTTATTGGCGAGGTGAATCGAAGACGGTATATGATGGTAAAGGCTGGAGCGATCTGGCGAATGATTTATATGGATATGAGATTGACTCTACGCTGCCCGATGTATTAAGTGATGTGAACCATTCTACCCTGCCCAATAATTCGATGATCATTCAAGAGGTATTCCCTCTGCCTGACTATCCCAGTGATGATGTAAATACCATTCTGCTATCGAGTGGTGCTATTCGACGTGTAGACCGTGTTGTTCCTAAGAAAGATGCAACGATTACTGTAGGACCCATTACAATTGATCGTATCGAAGGGAAATTCACCCTACAAGGAAGCCGAGCAAGCGCAATTACCTCCTATAGGGTGCATTCTTCAGCTCCGATAACCTCCGAGAGCGCCAAGATGATGTTAACAGGTTTGGTAGGAGAGCCTGTACCCGTCGAGATAATCGTTCGGAATCTTCAATTGCCTGAGAAACTGCCAAAGCGGATTTCTCGCCTTGCTCACTCCATTACGGACGAATTTGATTCCACTTGGGAGAAAGCTAATGCGATTGAACAATATTTGGGGAAACATTATCGCTACACCTTAACCCCGAAGAAGCTGGCTCAAGAAGGCGATTTTGTCGATCTGTTCTTGTTCGAGCAGAAGGAAGGCTATTGTGATTACTTCTCAACAGCAATGACAGTCATGCTGCGATCGGTTGGTATACCAGCGCGTTGGGTCAAAGGCTATACGCCGGGAGAAATCATAGAGGCTGAGGAGAATGGATTCTTACTCGAAAGCTCAGAAAGACTTCGTTCATCTCACGTCGTAACTCACTCTGTGATGATCCGTAATCGGAATGCTCATTCTTGGGTAGAGGTGTATATATCGGGGATCGGCTGGACTTCCTTCGACCCTACACCAGGGAGTTTAAAGGCAGCCATAACACGAGATCCAGATGCTGGAGTACCAAGCTCAGTATCAGGAAAAGCTACTCACCCATTGCTGCTCATATCAAATGTCATGGCGGCTTTATCTGACAAGCGGATTCAATCTGCTCTCTTAGGGATAACTGTAATCATTGTTAGTTGGCAAGCAGGCAAGATGATTATCGGATCTCATCTGATTCGAACATGGTATGGGACGGTCCACATCCGCCTGCATATGATCATCTATGGATGGGGAATGACGACGAATCTAGCTGATACAAGGTTATTGGAGCAGGTTCTCAACCGAACATTCACACGTTATGGTCACTGGCTGCGCACAGATGAGACTTTGCGAGAGTCAGTAGCAAGGAGTTATTTTCCTAATTCGGTAATGGAGCCCTTGCTTGAATTGGTATCCTTATACGAGTTAGCTCGTTATGGTCCAGTCCATCGCAGACGAATACCATATGACAGGATTGTAGCATCTTGGAGGATGTTGCGTTAGCATTCATTATTGCTTGATAATATGCTAAACTAGATTGTAATTGAGACTATATAATGGATTGGGTACTACGCAAGTAAACATACATTATTAATTTAAGTGGAGAAGGAGATCAGCATGGATAAGCCTAATGAAATGATCGTCGTCCTTGATTTTGGAGGGCAATACAACCAATTAATCGCTCGCAGAATTCGCGATCTGGGTGTCTATAGTGAGCTATTGCCTTACAATACAACTGTAGAGAGAATACTAGAGCTCCAGCCCAAAGGCATCGTATTCTCAGGTGGTCCAGCAAGTGTATATGGGGACGAGTCTCCTATTGTTGATATGCGAATCTATGATCTGGGAATTCCGATCTTTGGTATTTGTTATGGGATGCAGCTTATGTCGCACCAGCTTCAAGGTAAGGTGGAACGAGCGCAGAAGCGTGAATACGGTAAAGCGAATGTAGAATTTCAAGCCAACAGCCGATTGATCAAGGGTCTTGAGACAGATCAACAGGTGTGGATGAGCCATGGAGATCTAGTCGCGAAGCTGCCTGAAGGCTTTGTTGTGGATGCAAGCACAGACCATGCGCCCGTTGCAGCTATGAGTCATCCAGAGAAACGTCTATTTGCCGTACAATTCCATCCAGAGGTTCGCCATTCTGTTTATGGTAATGAGATGATTAAGAATTTCTTGTTCGATATTTGTGAGTGCGAAGGTCAATGGAGTATGGAAACCTTCATCGAGGATACGATTCGTGATATTCGTGACCAAGTTGGTGATAAGAAAGTATTATGCGCACTATCTGGTGGGGTCGATTCCTCAGTTGTAGCCATTCTTCTACATAAGGCAATTGGTAAACAGCTAACCTGTATGTTCATCGACCATGGCATGCTGCGTAAGGACGAAGCGGAAAGTGTCATGGACACATTCGTAGGGAAATTTGATATGCACGTTGTAAAAATAGATGCGAGTGAGCGTTTTCTAGGAAATTTGCGTGGAGTGACGGATCCAGAGAAAAAACGAAAAATTATCGGTATTGAATTTATTCGAGTGTTCGAGGAAGAATCAGTGAGTATTGGTGATTTCGATTTCTTAGCACAGGGCACATTGTACACAGACATTATCGAGAGTGGAACAGCTACAGCGAAGACAATCAAGTCCCATCATAATGTTGGCGGCTTGCCTGAGGATATGAAATTCAAGCTAGTAGAGCCATTGAAGTCTTTATTCAAAGACGAGGTTCGTAAGGTTGGAGCGGAATGTGGTTTGCCTGATGCTATCGTATGGCGTCAGCCGTTCCCAGGTCCGGGCTTAGCGATCCGTGTTCTGGGTGAGGTTACACCGGACAAGCTGGAGATTGTGCGTGAGTCTGATGCTATCCTACGCGAAGAGATTGCTAAGGCTGGGCTCGATCGTGAGATCTGGCAGTACTTCACCGCTTTGCCTGATATGAAGAGTGTCGGTGTCATGGGTGATGATCGAACGTATTCGTACACCGTGGGTATCAGAGCTGTGACTTCCATCGATGGAATGACTGCGGATTGGGCGCGCATTCCATATGAGGTGCTAGAGATCATCTCGAATCGGATCGTGAACGAGGTAGATAATGTGAATCGAATTGTATATGATATCACTTCGAAACCGCCTGCAACGATTGAGTGGGAATAGGGGAAAATCTTCTTCATCATTTCCTCATAACTACCAAACAAGTTCTTCATTTTTTTCGTCTATCCTGTAAATAGGAGGTGAGGGAAATGAAGAAAATAATGATTGGCATTTTGATGATTGCCTTAGTTTTAACCTTAGGTAGCGCAGTTTATGCCGAAAGCAATGATGAAGGACAAGGTACATTCAACTTCGGACAAATGCTTCCTTTCATGAAACAAGTCCATCCGGATTTGACTGAGCAGCAATTGAAGGACATGCATAATAATTGCCACGGAACAAATGGAGCTGCGCCAAGCAAGAATTTCGAAATGCCGAATAATAGGATGGGGTATTAAGACAGTATTCGACCCTCAAAACGATTATAATTGAGCAGACCTCCCCGTTTTCAGGGGGGTCTGCTTAGCATAAGGAGAGTGAATCTATTGACATCTGCGAAAATCTTAGTAGTAGATGACGAACCGAATATTCTCAGTGTCATCAAAGCCTATCTTGAAAAAAACGGACATGTCGTTTATATCGCTGAGACAGGGATAGCGGCTCTGCAGCTTATTGAGAATTTGCAGCCTGAATTGATCATTCTCGATTTAATGCTGCCGGATATTCCCGGTGAAGAGATCTGTCGAACCATCCGCAGGACTTCGAATATCCCTATTTTAATGCTTACGGCCAAAACGGATGAAGATGATAAGGTCAACGGGCTGCTTATCGGTGCGGACGATTATATTACTAAACCGTTCAGTCCCAGAGAGTTGATGGCACGGGTCATTGGTTTGCTGAGGCGGACACAACCCATGCAATTAGCAGAGGAACATAGCTTTCGTTTCAGTAATCATCCACTTGTGATCAATTTAGAACTTCACGAAGTATGGCTTGAAGAGCAGCCTGTGTATTTGACACCTTTTGAATATAAACTATTGATTACGTTGTCCAATCATCCGAAGAGGGTTTACAGTCGATTGGAGCTGGTCAATCAAATCCAAGGATATGCGTTCGAGGGATACGAACGCACCATTGATGTACATATCAAGAATCTCCGCTACAAGTTAGGTGACGACCCCAAACAACCGACCTACATTGCAACTGTTTTTGGGGTGGGGTATAAGTTTTTGGTGAGCAAAGATGTTTAAAGGCATTAGAAAGAAATTATTTATTTCTCATTTGGGTGTAGCTATTGTTTCCCTTTTGGCCGTTACTCTCCTTGTCAATTTTGCCATGTCCTATTCTTTTACGAAATATCTTGAAAACCAGCGAATATCTGAAGCAGACTATATCGTTACAGAGTTGGTTTCTTCATATACACCGGATAATCAATGGTCTGCAAAAAGCTTAATGGGAATTTCTCACCGCGCTATGTTACAAAACATGGTGATTCATATTTATGACGAGAAGCAGCGGCTCATTTGGGATTCGTCCGACAAGGCGATGATGGGTGCTCCACTTGATCATGATTTGGAACTATCCTTGGATTCAGAGATTAATAAATTCAAAATGAATGTACCTATTGTTAAAGCCGGGCGGGAAGTCGGAAGATTAGAGCTCATCACAAGCAGCAATCCCTTTCATGAACAAGAACAACAATTTTTAGCTCTTTTTAATACACTGCTATGGATGACGGTCGCTCTTGTTTTGATTGGAATTTATTTTTTTAGCCGATTTATTGCAAATGGTATAAGCCGTCCTCTTATAAGGATAAAAGACGCAGCTATTCAGATGAAGGATAGGAATTTGTCACAAAGGGTAACGGTCTTTAATAATTCGGATGAAATCGCGGAAGTGGGTATTGCCCTAAACCATCTTGCCGAAGCCCTGCAAACACAAGAACGGCTGCGAAAGCACTTGACCGCCGATATAGCCCATGAACTTCGTACGCCTTTGGCTACGATTCGCAGCCATATTGAAGCATTTCAGGATGGAATCTGGGAACCGGATCCGGATAAGCTTCAGATCTGCCATGAACAGGTGATGCAATTAGTCCATTTGATTAATGACCTAGGAGAGTTGACCACTGTGGAAAACCCTATGATTAAGCTGAATAAACAACCGCTGCCATTATGTCAGGTGATTGAAGAGTCAGTGAAATCGGTACAGGGACTATGGAGCCACAAGAATATTTCAATCAAAATGAACATAGCGCCTTCAATGATTGTTCATGGTGATGAACGCCGCCTTATGCAGATTTTTGTAAACCTTCTAGACAATGCATATAAGTATACCCTTGATGATGGGCAAATCATCATAAAAGCTAATCAGGAACGCTCCGGCGTTGTGATAGAAATCAGCGATTCAGGAATCGGGATTAACCAGGAAGAACTTCCGTATATCTTTGAGCGTTTTTATCGCGGGGAGAAATCCAGAAATCGAAGGGCTGGTGGTTCAGGAATTGGCCTTGCCATCGTTAAGGCAATTGTTGAAGCCCACGGAGGGACAGTGTCTGCACAGAGTCAACTCCATCACGGTTCTCAATTTTCAATTTACTTGCCGACCTAAATATTATTGTTTTTCACATCATTACTTAATAAAATCTTCATAACTTTTAGCTATTCTTAAAAAGAAGAAAGGAAGTGAGATAAGCTTATGATGGGACATGGATACGGGTACGGAATGAATTGGTTTGGAATGTTGATCCCTTTCATCCTTATTGTGGGAATTATTTTGTTAATTATCTACCTGTTAAAACGCGACGATGCTACGGGCAGAAAATCCACTAAGAATGGCGCTGAAGCCATACTGGCTGAACGATTTGCACGGGGTGAAATAGCACAAGAAGAATACGAACAAATGAAGGAAGTTTTGCGTAAATAGATTTTTAAAAACCAGAGCCGGTCAGAAGACCGGCTCTAAAGCATCGGGCAAAGAAAAAAAAGCATGTCTCGCATCTGCGCAGCATGCTTTTTTATTGATGAACAATTATTTTCTCTTAGATAATTCACCAGGGAGTGCTTTTACAAAGGACAGGAACAGGCTCATTCCTTCACGCACATGCGGGTCTTTAAATGTCTTTACCATCTGCATGAGAGTCAAGGGCTGTTCCGCGCTGCGCCTTTCATCCTGAGCTTTTTCAAAAGCAGAGATGAATCCGCCCGCTAATTCTAGAGCCCCTTGCTGCATAAAACGATCGGCAATTTCTACGCCTTGAATAAGTTTTTCTA
>JBBDTA010000109.1:115361-116752 GCA_040904605.1 Paenibacillaceae bacterium | reverse complement strand
CCGGCTCCGTGGCCAGTATGGCAACGTTCCTCCTTGTTATTTGGATTGACCGGATGAGAGGAGTTCCTTATGCGCCGTCCGCGTTCCTTGAAGAAGAGAATATCGTTCAAAAATAGAAAAAGCTTCGATTGAAGCCGGAATGTAGGAGAGAAAAGAGATGGAAAACTTGAAGTGGAAATATAACGAAAGAGCGGGTGGGAACGACCCGAAAGCATCAACACAGCTGTTTAACAGTGAGGATATGAGAAAGGTTTGGAAATTTCATAAAAGCTTTAAAATGTATAAGCCCACCCCACTCCGAAATTTATCTCAGCTATCATCCTATTTGGGTGTATCAGATATTTATGTGAAAGATGAATCCTATAGGTTTGGTTTAAATGCATTTAAGGTACTGGGAGGAACTTATGCGATTGGTCAATACTTGGCTCAACGTTTGAACATGAAGATTGAAGAGCTTTCCTTTGACATGCTGAAGTCAAGAGAGATGAAGGAAAAGCTCGGAGAAATCACCTTTATCACGGCTACTGACGGGAATCATGGCAGAGGTGTAGCTTGGGCGGCGCAGCAACTGGGTCAAAAAGCGGTTGTTTACATGCCGAAAGGTTCTTCGCAGATTCGTCTTGACAACATTCGAGCCACAGGCGCAGAAGCCTGTATTACAGAATTGAACTATGACGAATGTGTGCGATTATGCGTGGAACAAGCCCGGCAGCATGGATGGGTAGTCATACAAGATACCGCCTGGAAGGGATATCAAGACATCCCAACATGGATAATGCAAGGGTATACGACAATAGTCATGGAAGTATTGGAGCAATTGCAAGAGCAAGGCAAAGCTATGCCGACACATATCTTTGTACAAGCAGGTGTCGGTTCATATGCTGGCGCAATACAGGGTTTCTTAGCTTCCTTATCTAGAGATAGGGCGCCCAGAACGGTTGTGGTCGAACCTAATCAAGCCGATTGTATATTTCAGTCAGCTATGGCTGAAGATGGTTTTCCTCGTTATGTTACAGGGCATATGGATACGATTATGGCTGGTCTCGCTTGTGGGGAGCCTAATCCGATCGCTTGGAATATATTGAAAGACTACAGCGAAATGTTCATTTCCTGTCCGGATGTTGTGGCAGCGCTTGGTATGAGAATATTGGGAAATCCGTTGGGTGATGATTCACCGGTCATTTCCGGGGAATCGGGGGCTGTGACAACTGGTCTATTGTATCTCCTAATGCGAAGTGAAAAGCTTAAAGAAGTGAAAGAGCTTCTTGGTCTTGATAAGGATTCAAAGATACTACTAATCAATACGGAGGGCGACACCGACCCAATACATTATCGTAAGGTCGTTTGGGAAGGATGCTACCCTTATGAAGAGTCCATTGGACATTGCTTCT
>JBBDTA010000109.1:22336-115261 GCA_040904605.1 Paenibacillaceae bacterium | reverse complement strand
AAGGTCGTTTGGGAAGGATGCTACCCTTATGAAGAGTCCATTGGACATTGCTTCTAACAAATTAAATTTATAAGATTGAGGAAGCTACGGTTTCGTATTATGGAGAATCTCCACCAAACCATACAGTAAAACAGCCAATCGGCTGTTTTTTTTGTCTGAACCAACTGCTAAAAGTTTTATTAAAATCCTTGATTTTTTATAACAATAGAAGTATTCTAATGAAATTAGGTTGGCAACCTATTTAATTAGTGAGGCTTCCACCAAGGGTTTTGCTAAATCAAATTAGAGAATAGAGGATGGAAATGGAGCACTTAACAATCAGACAAAAAATGACAATTATGATTGCGCTCATGGTAGCCATGTTCTTCGCAGCAATCAATCAGACGATTGTAAGCTCGTCCATGCCGCGGATTATTGCAGAGCTAGGGGGGATGGAATATTATTCATGGGTAATTACAATATTCATGTTGACCTCAACAGTCGCGACCATCCTAACGGGCAAGTTATCTGATATATATGGTCGGAAACCCTTTTTACTTTTTGGGATTGTAGTCTTTATGTCGGGAGCATTCCTTACTGGCTTATCTAACGATATCTTTCAAATGATCACATTCCGTGGTATCCAAGGTGTCGGAGCCGGAATTCTAATGTCTACTACGATCACAGCAGTAGGTGATCTGTTCGCACCGCGTGAGCGGGCTAAATGGACTGGTCTCATGATGTCAATCTTCGGATTATCAAGTGTACTTGGTCCTACCCTCGGTGGTTTTATGGTTGATCACATGGATTGGAAATGGTTGTTCTGGGCTTTTCTCCCACTTGGTGTTGTTGCCTTTATCATGATACTATTTATGTTTCCTAAAGCTGTTCGTGCTACTTCTGAATCCATTGATTACTGGGGCTCTCTTGTACTATCCATATCTATTGTATCCCTACTCTTGGGATTCTCATGGGCAGGTACGAAGTACGATTGGGGTTCACCTGAAATCCTAGGACTTTTCATAGCTACTGTTGTAGGTATAATTATATTCGTTTTTGTCGAGAAAAAAGCGAAAAGCCCTGTTCTGCCACTCTCTTTATTTAAGAATGGCGTTGTGAACATATCTATCGGAGTCGGGTTTCTGATGAATGCAGGTATGATGGGTGCAATGATTTATCTTCCCTTCTTTGTTCAAGGTGTTGAAGGATTATCACCAACACAATCTGGCTTAGTTAATATTCCAATGTCTATCGGCATGATTGTACTCAGTACAATTGCAGGCCGCTTTATAGCCAAGACGGGTAAATACAAGATCTATGCAATTGCAGGTATCATATTAATGATTATCAGTATGGTCATGCTGGCCAATATGAACAGTGTTGGATTGGCTGTTGCAAGTATGACCGTATTCGGTATTGGGCTTGGGCTCAGTATGCCGGTATTCACATTGACGGTGCAGAATGCAGTACCCTCGAGCCAATTAGGTGTAGTTACCGCATCTTCAACATTATTCCGTAATCTGGGGGGGACGATCGGTATTGCAATATTGGGCTCTGTGATGAATTCAGCGATGACTCGCAACTTGAGCAAAGTCATGGCAACTGATTCTGGAGTCGATTTCTCCCAATTAGATAAGAGTACGGCTGAACAATTCAAGGCCATGCTTAACCCTCAAATACTGTTAGATCAACCTAAACTGAAAAATCTACAGATGACATTGCCAATAGAAGTGCAAGCTACTTTTACAAACATGATAGATATGCTTCGTTCTGTCTTAGCCGACACATTATCAACCGTATTCTATATCGGTGCTGCTCTGCTAGTAGTTGCTCTTGTATTAACCTTTTTCTTAAAAGAAATACCTCTACGAACATCTGAGAAATGAGGTGATTGCCTTGAGTGATATAACAAAACTAGAAGTAAGGAGATTGGTTAACACCTTCGAAAAATTTGCTAAAGCAGATTGGCATAAACAATCCGTGTTTGGTATTAAACCTAGTGAAATTAAAATGTTGCTTAGGATCAAGGATCTTTCCCTTCAGAACGATCATGGAGTAACGATTTCGGATATTAGTAAGAGCCTTTCGGTAACTTCACCTACCGTAACTCAAATGATTAAAAATTTGAACAGCAATGGCTATATTGAAAGAGCTATTGACGTTAATGATCGAAGGATTGCCGATATTAAATTGACAGCTAAAGGTGAGGAAATTGTAAATCAGATGAGGAAACGGATTATTTCGATTTATTCTGGTCTTATTGAAACCTTAGGCAAAGAGCAAAGTGAATCATTGATTAATTTGTTAGAACAAGTTTATGATTATTTCGATAAAGCGAGTAAAAAACAATAAAGTTCATTATATAATACTAGTAAGCTCGAACTTTCACTAAAACTTTTAGGAGGTTGTAGATGGCACGTCAACGAGCGTTCACGAAAGATGAGCTATTGGATGCAACTGAAAGATTATTGGTTGAGCGTGGATATGATGGCTTTCATTTGAAGGGCTTGTCCGAAATGTTAAGTGGTGCAAGGAGTACGATTTATGAATACTATTCCAACAAGGATGAGATTGTTGCTGCCTGCATGCGTAGGTCAATGGCGAATATCCTCGCTGCTTGTGAAGGGCTTGAAAACCTAGAATCAGTGACAGCGATAAAAAAATTGCTAGCTATATTCTTAGAGCGAGCTAACTTCCACAGGTTAATGCAAGCCGCACCCAAAGTTGACCAAGCCGTTTCAGACAAAGTCAAATTGGATTTGATTTATATTGATAAGGGCCATGAGGAATTAAAAACACAATTAATGTCGTTATTCGAGCGAGCCAGAACAGAAGGGAATTTAAAGAATAATATCCCTCTACCCGTCATTGTCGCCGTATTTTTCCATGCAATTGATACCCCGAATTGGCTTCAATTACCCCCAGAGCAGTGGGCAGAACAATTATTTGCGCTTTGGTGGAATGGTGGAGGAAATTAGAGAGACGATATGCTTCTACGCCAAGCAATGATGATGGACCCACTTGTAGGTGCTGTATGTAATCCGAAGGAAATTTGGCAGATGGCTGATGAGATGCTTGTCGCTCAGGAGCAATGGCCCACAATATACGGATTCGATTGCTGCTGCAAAGGTCCGTATGAATGCCGACAAAGCGAAGGAACGTCCTGCTGCAGCGCATTAAGCTAAGATATGAATGTATAGAGAAGAACCTGGCTGTATTATCGCCAGGTTTTGTCATTTCTTCATCATTAGATACAGAAACCAGACATTAATACAATAACAAGAAGAATGTATAGTACAAGGATTGTTCCAGTGTTTGTAAAAGCACCTCCAACAGCACTCATGTGAAAGCCCTCCTCCCTGTCATTCTTCATATATTATATTGCGTACAATTGTCACGTTGCGGGCTATTGTCCATGTGAACAAGGAAAAGGGCGATTAACCATGTTATAATTATACTTACGAAGTAGTCATATCGATGGCTTGCGCATCGAATAAAAATTTCAGGAGGGATAATAAAGATGGATCAAGATAAAGTATATGAACTGGCTACATTTGCCGGAGGCTGTTTCTGGTGCATGGTAACACCCTTCGAGGAGCAACTGGGCATTATCAAAGTGGTTTCTGGTTATATTGGCGGCAACAAAGTGAATCCAACCTATGAAGAAGTTTGTTCCAAGAAGACAGGTCATGCTGAGGCTGTACAAATTACATTTGACCCAAGCCAATTCTCTTATCAGAGACTGCTTGAGGTATTCTGGCAGCAGATCGATCCTACGGATGCTGGAGGCCAATTTTTAGACAGGGGACAATCCTACCGAACAGAAATTTTTTACCATACAGAACAACAGCGACAAGAGGCGGAAGCATCTAAACAAGCACTGTCTGCTAGTGGGAAATTCGATCGACCGATTATGACCGTAATTACTCCAGCTTCGATATTCTATCCAGCAGAGGAGTATCACCAGGATTACCATCATAAGAATCCAACTCATTATCGAATGTATAGACACGGCTCTGGTCGGGATGCCTTTATCCGAAAATACTGGTCTTAAGATGGTTAGCTGAGCCGCTTCTACAGGATAGACTTTAATTGTGCTATTCCATATAATGTAGATTGAAGAATCTATGTCTAAGCATATGCTTACGAAGTATTTTTATCGAATGCTCGCGCAGTTATCAAAAACTTTAAGGGAGTTAATTGAGGTATGAGAGGTGAAATAAAGCATTGACCAAACTTTTCGTATTCGGGTTATTATTCTGGCTTTTCGGTAATCCCTTTGTTGCACTTCTTGTGCTCGTGTTAATTGTTTATTTGTTGGATCGACGTTATATTGGAATATTCCCTAATATATTAAGACCTTTCCAGCTGAGTCGAAGGCTTCGAAGGGTTCGTCAAGAGCTGTCACTGAGTCCGCACAATGCATCCTTAAAGGTCGAAGCAGCACGAATATTATTGGAGAAACGGCGATACACGGATGCTATGGTCTTATTAGATGAGCTTATCCCAGTTATGAATGATTCAGCCGAGATATGGTTTGAGGCAGGCCGTTGTAGATTGAAGCTAGGCGATCTGAGCCTCGGAGAATCACACATCTTACAAGCGCTGCAGTTAAATCCACGTGTTCGATATGGTGAGCCCTATCTGCGTCTAGGAGAGGCTTATGCTAATGTGGATCAGATCAAGGCACTACAGTATCTAAGACAATTTCAGGATATTCATTCTTCTTCATGTGAAGCTTACTATCGACTAGGACTAGTTCTCGAGATGATCGATCAGAAGGATCAAGCTCGACAGGCTTATCAGGAAGCATTGACCATCTATCATTCACTCCCTAAGTATAAACGCAAGTCAGAACGACGCTGGGCTTGGCTTGCCCGAAGGAAGTGAATGAGCTAGCCAGTCATCAAAAACTTAGCAAAACTTTTAGGAGTGATAAACTTTGGACGAAACATCTAGTGAAATTATGACCATATTGACTGTCGTTATTCTGACATTCGTCGTCACCATCATCTGGTTAAGGATAAAAGCTAGAAAGAAAAAGTAAAAGTGTTCATCACAAAATTCAGTTCAGATTATCATCAGAAACTTTTAGGAGCCGCAAACTATGTATTATGTGAACAGAGAACAAATTGAAAGACGACTGGCGTATTTATCCACGGTTAGAGCCACGCTACGCTTGTTGCGAGATAAACCACCAGCAGAAAGCTTGATCGATCGATTTGCGCTGGAGCGGGCTATTCATGTTGCTGCAGAATGTGTAACAGATATCGGCAGTTATATAATAGATGGGTTCGTTATGCGAGATGCGGCGAGCTATGAGGACATTGTTGACATTCTATTCGGTGAGGATGTGTTCTCCAGAGAATTGTTTGAATTGCTTTCTCCCCTCGTTAAGATGCGTAAGCCACTGGTTCAAAGTTACTATGACTTAAACAATCATGATCTTACCACGCTCTCCCTACAATTACCTGAAGGATTAGATCGTTTCACCGATTCAATCGTTCAATATTTATCTAATGAGCTTGGGGATAACAAATAGCAAACGATGCTACTTATTATACTTTTGTGTTTACTATTTTACGAACACCCCTAAATACGGTATCATGAGGGAAAGGAATATTAGGGGGTAGTAGCTATGCAGAATAATCACGATTTTTCTACACGTAGGTTATTACTTACCATGATGAAGACGAGTGGGCCCCTTAGTGTTGTAGATATGGCAAAGCAGCTAGGAATTACTGAGATGGCGGTTCGCAGACATCTGAATAACATGGAGAGAGATGGGCTGGTTGAAACGACACTTGTTCGACAATCGATGGGTCGACCCTCGCATAAGTATTCGCTTACTCCAGATTCAGAAAACCAGTTCCCCAATAATTATCACAATCTCACTCTGGAATTATTAGAAGAGCTCGACTTAGGCTCTGACGAAGATGTGATTAGTCAATTATTCAACAAACGTAAAGAAAAATTGTTCCGCAAATACACAAGCCGCATGTCGGCGGCTAATAGCCTTCAGGATAAAGTTGTTGAACTAGCTAATATTCAGAATGACCACGGTTATATGGCTAATTGGGAGCAAGATGAACATGGGAATTTTGTAATCAATGAATTTAATTGTCCGATTGCCCAGGTGGCGAATAAATATAATCAAGCTTGTCAAAGTGAACTTGCGCTATTCGGTGAATTACTCAGTGTAGAGGTGGAACGAGTCGAATGCTTAGCGAAGGATGGCAAGAAGTGTAAATATGTCATTCGGAATAAATAGAGTGAGATGTTGTGATTTTCTTCTTTGTCTGTGTCAAAGCAGGTGTGTTATACTTATAATAAAGAAGATGTAGGCATACGTCTAGTTCGTGTATCTATGTAAACGAGGTGCTTGGGGATGTTAATTGAACTGAGTGTTGCTGTCATTGCTGTTGCTTTTGTCGCATTAACGATTTATCTAATTATTGCTTTGAGGTCTGTTAACGACTCGGTACAGCAAGTAAGTAAAACGTTGGAGAAAGTACAGCTGCAGGTTGATGAAGTAACTCGAGAAACTGTGATCATGATGAGAACTACGAACCAGATCACTGGAGATCTTCACAAAAAACTCAAGCAAGTAGATGCGCTATTCGAATCCGTTGGTGAAGTTGGAGAAGCAGTTAATCAGGTAACTTCATCAATGAAGCAGGTGTCAGCTACAGTTACCAATTCGATCACACATGGAGTTCAGCAGGGTGTTCATAAGCGACAGAAACGAATTGATGAAGTCGTCCAATGGACCAATGTGGCCATTAACCTATGGCAGAAGTTTCAATCATTAAAATCGAATAAACCCAAAGGAGCGGATCGTAATGTCTGATAACAACATGAACGGTAAAGATTTCTTATTAGGTGCAGTGGTTGGTGGGATTATAGGAGCGATTACAGCCCTTCTAGTAGCACCTAAACCAGGTGAGGAACTACGTGCTGATATTAAGGACACTGTCAACACGGTTAACACAAGAACACAAGAGCTTGCAAGTCAAGTAAGTGATCGTAGTCAAACAATAGCCAAGAATGTTTCTGAGCGTAGCCAAGTCATTGCTAAGAATGTTGGCATTCATACCTCTGAATTAGTAGAGAAGGCTAAGGAACTCGCTGGTACCGTAGTCACGGAAGTAAAAGGTTGGAAGGAAGCACGTAACGAGGTTAAGTCCGCTAACACGACTACTGCTGATGAAGAAACGGATACTTACAAATAAGTGATAGCAATAAGGACCCTTTAACGGGGTTCTTTTTTACGACATTATGAATACAAACGCACAGGGGAGATAAGAACCATGTATAAATTACGTGTATTTTTGATCGAGCAAGGGCTATCATTGGCTTGGATCATTGCTACTGTAGCAACACTGGGTAGCTTATATTTTTCAGAAGTTATGGGGTACCTCCCTTGTACGTTGTGCTGGTATCAGCGGATTCTGATGTATCCATTGGTTATTGTTCTCGGAATAGCTTCAGCTAGGAAGGATCTCAAACAGACTCTCTATGTGCTGCCAATAACTATTCTGGGCATAGGCTTCTCCTCCTACCACTATGCCATCGAGAAGACTGATTGGTTCGATCGAGAAGGGAAAACGTGTGGAATTATTCCTTGTGATGTGGCGTATATCAACTGGTTGGGTTTTATCACTATTCCTTTTCTAGCTCTAACGGCATTCACTTTAATAACTATTATATTAGTTGCTATTCGATATGCACAGAAGAACACAGAAGAATAAATAAACGACATTAGTTATATAAGAATGGGAAGTCCCCTAGTACACATCTATAATCTTGTTCATATGTTATACATGGAAGTGACAATATCCGTATAAGGAAGCGGTGTATTCGTGCAACAAGCGATAGCAATCCTAGATTCCGGTGTAGGTGGTCTTACGGTGGTCAAAGAAGTAATGAGGCAGCTACCTTTAGAGAA
Source organism: Paenibacillaceae bacterium (assembly GCA_040904605.1). GTDB lineage: Bacteria > Bacillota > Bacilli > Paenibacillales > UBA4045 > UBA4045. Next base: position 107,334 of record JBBDTA010000109.1, on the reverse strand, counting down.
GATCGTCTATTTCGGAGATTCGTTACGAGCACCCTATGGTCCTCGACCTGCTGAAGAGGTTCGAACATTCACATTACAAATTGTAGAACACTTACTCCAATATCGCCCCAAGATGATCGTGATTGCATGCAATACTGCCACAGCCGTAGCCATAGATGAAATTCGAAGCCTCGTTGATATACCCGTTATTGGTGTAATACATCCCGGTGCTCGAGCAGCAATAAAGACAACTAGGAATGGCATTGTAGGCGTGATTGGTACAGAGGGTACAATACTGAGTAGAGCATATGAGAAGGCGTTGAACAGCATCTCTCCCCACTTAGAAATCATTAGTTTAGCATGTCCTCGATTTGTTCCCTTAGTGGAGCAAGGGTTAATTGAACAGGAGGAAACCTTTCAGATTGTAAGTCAGTCTTTGAAGCAACTCAAGCATTCTTCCATCGACTGCTTGATTCTTGGCTGCACTCATTATCCTTTCCTTAGCTCAATTATTGCCGATGTTATGGGTCCCGATGTAGCACTGATCAGCTCCGCGGATGAGACGGCAAGAGAAATTAGCACCATATTGTATCATAAGGGACTTCTTGAGAATACGGTTCACAAACCCATTCATCAGTTTTTGTGCAGCGGGGATCCGGAATTGTTCCGACGTATTGCAGAACAATGGCTTAATGAAGAGATCAAAGTGAATTTGGTAGTGTGGCAGGTTACACGCATAGGTTAACATTCAACCACCATTAGGCTGATAACAGTCTCAAGGTGGTTTTTCAATAATGCTTGTCACAAAATGTACTTGGTAATATCAAGTGATAATCGTTATAATTAATGTTGGTTGTATGTCACACAAAGAAATAGGTGGATTAGAGTGCGTCTCTCATTAAAATGGCTAACATTGGTTACATGTCTAGGAATGTTCCTTGTATTAATGGCAGGTGTTCTAGTTACCAAAACCAAATCTGGAAGAGGTTGCGGTGATGATTGGCCATTATGTAATGGTAAGTTTATTCCAGCTTATACATTGGAATCGATCATTGAATATAGTCATCGAGCGATAACCGGAGTGGTAGGAATTCTCATTTTGCTTACTTTTATCGGCATATATCGAAAATTTGGTCGTCGGAGTGAGCCGTTTATCTATGCATCGGGAGCACTCTTTTTCACGATTGTTCAAGCGATACTTGGTGCTATGGCGGTTGTTTGGGTGCAGTCTTCTGCCGTTATGGCTTTACATTTTGGAATTTCGTTGTTGGCGTTCACCTTTACAATGTTAGTTGTAATCCGAGTTTGGCGACATGCGGATATCAATAATATGAATGTAGCTAAACAGGTCCAACCCTTCTATCGTAAGCTGGTATGGTCTGTAACAATTTACACCTATGTAGTTGTATATATTGGTGCTTATGTTCGCCATACCAATTCTTCAGGGGGGTGTTCGGGCTGGCCGCTATGTAATGGGGAGGTTATTCCTGAATTATCCGGTTCTACCGGCATCGCTTTTATCCATCGTGTTGCGGCTATGCTCGTATTCCTTCTCATTCTATGGATTGTAATTCTCAGTAGGCGTCGAGAGAACCAATCACCCGAGATCCGCAGGGTGTCGATGCTGGCACTCACGCTGACCGCCCTTCAAGTGCTGAGCGGGGCCTGGGTAACCAGGGTACTAAGCACAGAGAACATGTATGTATTCGCAGGGCTTATCCATACGATGATTATATCTGCTTTATTCGCGGTATTAAGTTATATGTGTATTCGGGTGTGGCAGCTACGTCGAGCCGTCTGATAAGAACAATCCAATAGTGGGGTGAGACGATGCTGAGATCAATCTTCGGCGAGCAGCCAAGGCAGGAAATTGGGTTATTGTTAGAGACTAACACAGCCATAGACGCTTTCTGCAATCAACTACGCAGAGAACACAATTGCGCAGGTGGTGTAAAGGCTAAGTGGGTTCGTTTGGATTTGTGGGCTACTGGACTGCGTAGCGCCTTGAATGAGCTCGAGCAGAGTGTATATTGCAGCCAACAATATGGAGCTAATATTACGAAGTTATCCGAAGAAGAGATGACGTCGGAAGAGCTTACCACTTATTATCGCTATATGTATTATTATAAGAATGCATTCATACGCATCTTTTCGATACTTGATAAAACTGGTTACTTTCTGGATAAGTTCTATGACCTTGAGACAGCACGTGTTAAGCCGAAATTCTCATATTATACAGTTCTGCGTCAGCTACATAAATTGCCAGCTCATACTTCACTAGAGCAACGCTTGTTTGATATTAAAGTGATTCATCAGAAGCCAATGCAACGTCTTAAAACGAGAAGAAATTTAGAAATCCATTCATTGAATGCAGAATTAATCGATGATGTATGGAGAATGCGTCAATGTTTTGCAACCGAGCATTCAGTAGAGCCTGTACATAGCAATCTGGAGGATTTACAACAGGGATTAACGATGGTCTGTGATTCACTTCACACGATTTTTGCGTATTGCTCTAAACCATCACATGGATAACGATTGGGGCAGGGGGAGTGTTGATTGATGATAGAACGTCGAGTGGCTGTAATTACCGGCGGGGCCAAAGGTCTAGGCAAGCAGATAGCACTCTCTTTAGCTGAGACAGGGTGTAATATTGTAGTAAGTTACTTGCGGAGTAAATCAGATGCATGTGAGCTTGTTCAGCAGGTCGAGAAGTTAGGTGTTGAAGCATTAGCCATACAGGTAGATGTAACGGATTCCAGTGCTCTACAGAAGCTCGTGCAGCATACCTCGGATCGCTTTGGGTCGATTGACATATTAATTAATAACGCGGGTCCCTTCTTCAGGGAACGGCGTAAATTCGCAGAGTATAGCATGAGAGATATTCAATATTTGATCAGTAGTAACTTTACATCTGTCATGGAATTAGATCATCGGGTACTGCCTTTCATGCGGCGTAATAACTGGGGACGGATTATTCACTTTGGCTTTGCCCATGCAGGTGAAGCGAGAGCATGGCCGCATCGAGCTGTCTATGCCGCTGCGAAGGTTGGTTTGGTTTCTTTTACGAAGACACTAGCTGTCGAAGAAGCTGAGAGTGGAATTACCGTCAATATGATCTGTCCGGGAGACATTCGAGGAGATAATAAGGAGAAGAGAATTATAGATGTTGAGCATCTAATCGACCCTGAATCTCCTAGAGGACGTCCAGGAACCGGTGAAGATGTTGCTAGAGTAGCTGCATTCCTCTGTAGATCGGAATCAGACTTTATTACTGGCAGCATGATTAATGTGGCCGGTGGAGTGGATCCGATTCGAATGTGGCCCTTAACTAAATTAGAGTCAGAGTAGGATTTACGCGCTATGTGTTCGATTCTATGTGCAACAGAAAAAAAGTGGCCTCCCTTGAGTAGATTATCTACTCAAGGGACAGCCTCTTTAACATTAGAATACTTGTACGACTTCTACAACACCCTCAACCTCTTCAAGTAAGGCACGTTCAATACCAGCTTTAAGTGTAATCGTAGAACTTGGGCAACTACCACAAGCTCCCATTAATCGAAGTTTGATGATGCCATCTTCTACGTCCACCAATTCGACGTCACCGCCGTCACGTTGGAGGAACGGTCTAAGCTTATCTAAAACTTCTAGCACCTCATCATACATAGTACCTTCTGTTATCGTTTCGCTCATTTGCTTCAACTCCTTTCTATACTATATTATATATTATTGAGAAGCATTTTCAAAGGTGGATTTCGTAAATGAGACCAATAATTGAATTTTGTAATAGTAATATGGCTCTTGGTACAAACATCATCATGAAGAAGTTGGAGGAAAATCCTGACTACGATGTGATCGAATACGGCTGTCTTGCCAATTGCGGACAATGCTACATGACCCCATATGCCATGGTGAATGGTGAGATTATTGCGGCAGACACACCAGACGAGCTATACGATAAAATATTAATTGCCATTCACATCTCTGATGATGGTTTTGCATGGGTGGACGATATGGATTGAATTTATTGTGCTTTCTGCAGGAATAATTCTATTAATTGCTGTGCAGATTGTTGCTTGTTGGAGTCGAATCTCATTCCAATAATCTGATCCACACTGTGCAGCCCTGTATTCTCGAACACGGTGTTGTTACTAACGTCTACCCCATATAGCTTAGGCTCTAAGTCATCCTTGCTTTGTCCGAACACCCTCTGATCTTCTGTAAGTCGTGCTTCTATTGAACCTAACCATTCCTTTCCTTCGAGTAACGCTTTTTGTGTTGAAAGTACTTCAAAGGTAACTTGATCCATCACATAGATATCCGGTTTTTCCGTCAAGAGCGAAATAACAGCCTTCTGTTGAAGAGCTACCGCATAAGGATCGGATGGATTCGAAGGGATCTGAGTGAGAGTAAAGATCACGCGCTTCCAATCCGGCATTTGTTCTAATAAGGCTTGTTCCAATTTCTTAATGTCCTCTGTATAAAAATCCCCGTAGAACATAATTTCGATATCAGCAGGCGGTAGCTTGGACAGAGCGATACGTTCAGCCCTTTTGTCTAGATAGGTATTAATTCCGTACAAAATGACTGCCAATACAAGAAGGGCACTGATAATTCGGAACTTATTATACTGCCAGAAGTGATCGAGCTTATCCAATTTCCACTTACGTGAAGAAGCCGAATAATATTCTTGTTCGAAGGCTAAGCTTGCTTTTTCCTTATGGTGTTGCAGGAGTTGTCTATAAGCTTGATTGATATACTCATAATTGAAGGCTTGTTCTGAATGTGTTTGTTCCTCATTAGCCCGTGTTTGTTGAGAATGTTGCTTCTTGAGCAGCAATGTATAACGTTTATCCACATCTTCCATAGGAGCATCATCAGGTAGTCCCAATATAGAATATGCCTGTTTAAGTTCAAGATCATTCATAGTTGACCGCCTCAGAGGTTGTTATTATTCCCAATAGAATGGAGATGATTCGAAAAAGTGAAAAGGGTTTGCCGGTACATTGTGTATCCAGAATGTAAAGTGTAGGTGCGGCCCAGTCGAGAAGCCTGTTGTTCCTACTAACCCAATGACCTGCCCAGCTTCAACAGTATCACCAGGTTGTACTAGCAATTCAGACATGTGGGCATATTGCGAGAACAATCCCATTCCGTGATCAATATAAATGGCGTTGCCTGTCAAATATAACTCTTCAGCAAGGACGACCTTCCCCGTATTCGTTGCTTTAATTTCAGTGCCTTCTGGGGCAGCTAGATCTATAGCATTATGTCTGCCACTCAAGGCCCCATTAATGTATCGTGTGAAGCCATAGGATGTGGATAAACGTCCTTCAACAGGTTGAATGAACGGTCCATCGAATAAAAATGTGGGTTCGGATTCACTTCGAGCTTTATTGATTTTCTTCTGATCCTGTTTGATCCGCTCCGTATTACGACGCATGGCAGCTTGCTGTTCTGTGACCTCGAGTTGTTGGCTTTCAAATGACTTCTCGAGAACAGTTAGGGTTTGACCTCCTATCGTATACGTTCCAGGCTTCATATTCGTTGGAACGGGTAGGATGGCATAATAGCCAAGTCCAAAGGGCTGAAGTGGGTAGGTTGTCTTATTCCAAGTTACAGCCTGCTCAGATTGGGAACGGACTAATACAGCATCCCCTTGATGAATTTCATTCGGGATAAGCGCCACCTGCTCACTAATCGTTGATTCGGCAGTTGTTACGTCTCTGAACATAGAAATTTCAATTTGCATATTGGCAGCTGCGAAAGCTTCTTGATGTTGATTGTATGCATCAGATGCTTCTTCCAAAGAGCCCCATGCTAGCATTAACGCCAATATCCAATCCATACTTAATATACCTTAACTTCGTTATAGAACGTATCACGTTCCACTGGAATACGTCCGGCTCCTTTAATTAGCCAAATCAATTCATCACGCGTGAGTCCATCAGGTGTTAAAGCGCCTGCTGCATGACTAATTCTTTCTTTGATTATCGTACCGTGTGCGTCCGATGCCCCAAAGGTCAGAGCAAGCTGTGTGAGTTGTGTGCCGATATTAATGAAATAAGCTTTGATATGTTGGAAATTGTCCAGCATCAAGCGACTAACTGCAATTGTGCGTAAATCCTCAAACGCTGAATTCCGTCGTTTGATACCTGCATTAGCACTAATAGGCTGTAAAGCCAGAGGTATAAATACCTGAAAGCCATTCGTCTCATCCTGCAGCTCTCTTAAGTAGATCATATGCTGAATGCGTTCTTGCAATGTCTCTACAGGGGAACCATAGAGCATTGTTGTGTGAGTCTTCAATCCCAATTGATGTGCGATTCGATGTACGTCCAAGTATTGAGCAACGTTAGCTTTATCAACATGCATTTTGTCGCGATAACGATCGGATAGTATCTCTGCGCCCCCACCCGTAAGTGTTTGCAGGCCGGCAGTGATAAGTGACTCCAAAACTTCCTTGAAATTTTTTCCGCTGATTCGAGAGAAAAATTCGATCTCGGCTGCAGTATAGGCTTTGATGGTGACGTTTGGAAAGCGATCATGTAATGCACGAATAGAATCTACATAATATTGAAAAGGTACATTCTGATTATGTCCACCAACGATATGAAATTCACGAATGCCAGGATGATAATGCTTCTCCACATAGGCAATCATCTCGGGGCCACTTAATGTATAAGACCCAGCTTCTCCCTCATCCTTGCGAAAATTGCAGAAGGAACAATGTGCCTCACATACATTCGTAAAGTATAAGCTCATATTCTCAATAAAATAAACCTTTTTGCCATTTTTCTGAAGGTTCACTTGATTAGCCATCTGACCGATCGTTAATAAATCATCGGATTCATAAAGGAACAAGCCATCTTCCAAAGTTAATCGAATGCCTTGTTTGACTTTTTCTTTGATTTCGTCCATGCGTTGTTCTGTACTGTTTATTACGATAGACATGGTAGCCCTCATTTCCTGCATAGAGATAATAAAACAATAATAATGTAATAAAAGAGCATCTAATTTTCTACAACTTCCTTTCATTATAAACCTAGTCCAATAGTGGGGCAACATATATGGTGCTTTTAGATTGTGGGAGATGGTTAAGCATTGGAATTCCTAGACAGTACAGGACAACTGGCGAAGGATATTGAACTTAATCGGGAGCAGTTGCTTTCGCTTGGAGCATACTATGGTATCAATGATCCAAAGGTTTTAGATGCAAGTCGTGAGCTAGACCAGCTAATATTGCGTTATTATAAAAGCATCATAAAAAAAACGACATTGGTTCCTTGAGAACTATCGGTTTTCTTTGTATACTTAGGAAGAGGAGGTTTTTTTATAATGATTACAATTAGCGAAACAGCCAAGGATAAAATATCCGAAATGTTAGAAATAGAGCAGTCGCAGAATTTATTTCTCCGTCTTGGTGTTAAATCTGGTGGTTGTAGTGGTTTTTCATATGGTATGGGATTTGATGATGAACAGAAGAGTGATGACCAAATTCTAGATATCCAAGGATTAAAGGTAGTCGTCGATAGTGAAAGCAGTAGGTATCTGAATGGTGTAGAAATTGACTTCAAAGAATCCGCAATGGGTGGGGGCTTCACGATTCATAACCCTAATGCATCTGCGACCTGTGGCTGTGGTTCTAGCTTCCGAACCAAAGAAGAAGCTGGCGTTCCGGGGGATTGTTAGTGAAGGTTGATGTTGCACTTAAGATAGCTGACGGGCATTCTGTTCATGAAGTCATTGAGATAGAAGAATTTAGGCTTGGTGAGTTGACGGACGAGGAAATCGAGAACGCTATCGAAATTCGCATTCGAAGCTGGGTCGATCAACAAATCTCCGTTGAATGGGAAGTGCAAGAATAGAATATTCTAGATGCACAAAAAAGGCTCACCTCTAGCTCTAGAGAAAGCCTTCTTTGTCTAGGGAATTCTCTTAACTTACCACACTAGAATTTCATACTACTACTGTGGCCAGGAGAAAGCTTCGCATCAGGATCAATGTACACTTTAGCATTGTTGACTGCGGTTGGAGCTTCTCCAAAGCCTACTGCAATCAATTTTAATTTTCCTGGGTAAGTCGTAATGTCCCCAGCACCGAAAATGCCTGGAATAGATGTTTCCATTCTTGAATCAACAAGGATAGAGCCACCTTCAAGATCAAAACCCCATTCAGCAATCGGACCAAGAGATGATATAAATCCAAAGTTGATAACGACTGCATCTACATCCATGTCATAAGATTCTCCACTCTTGCAGTCAGCGATGGTTGCTCTCTCTATTCGATCGGTTCCATGTAGATGAGTAATTTCTTTAGGTGTGACTACTTTTACTTTGGAGCTCATTAATAATTCAACACTATGCTCATGGGCGCGGAATTTATCACGACGATGAACGAGTGTAACTTCCTTAGCAATGGGTTCTAACATGAGCGCCCAATCCACTGCGGAGTCTCCACCACCACTAATGAGTACCTTCTGTCCTTGGAACGAATTCAGATCATTAACAAAGTAATGGAGATTCTTCTTCTCATAATTAGCAGCTTCAGGAAAATCCAACCTCCGTGGTTCGAAGGCACCTACCCCTGCAGTAACAATTAGCGCTTTACAGAAGTGAGAGCCTTGATCAGTGACGATTTCGAAATTGCGTTCTTCATGCTTGATTACTTTTAGCACTTTTTGCTCAAGACAAACTGTGATAGGAAAATGATTCATTTGGGATACTAAATTATCTACAAGCTCTTGTGCTCTGATATTCGGAAAACCAGCAACGTCATATATATATTTCTCTGGGTAGAGAGCTGATAGCTGTCCACCAAGCTGGGGCATACTCTCTATAACTTTACATGTTGCTTGTCTCATACCAGCATAGAAGGCTGCGAATAAACCAGCAGGACCTCCCCCAATAACAATAATATCAGATACCTCTTGATGCTGTTCTGTTTGTGACACAACCGACACTCCTTAGCTCCTATTTGGCAACAATTTTTATTATAATATAAATACACACTTAGAGTAAACAAAACGTTGTATTTTCCTGTATTTCCAATTAAATTTAGCGGGACTTGCTATATTTCGATATGAGTTTTGATTATTATGAGCAAATTATGTGATAAGGATCACACTTGAGGCAAAATAAGGCTTGATATTTGCACATGGAAATTATATGATTTATTTTAGACTATTGCTTCAATTTTTATTGATTTGAATGTGTTTGTGTTATTTTTCACAAACTATAAAATGGGCAATATACAGATAAAGAGAAAGATTTCGGGAGGAAATGAAAGTTATGAGTAGAATACCAAGAATTGTAATACTGGGAGCAGGCTATGGAGGAATCGTAACAGCCATAAGACTACAGAAGGAATTAAATTATAATGAGGCCGATGTAACACTTGTTAATAGGCATGATTATCACTACATCACTACACATCTGCATATGCCAGCTGCGGGCACTGATAAACCAAAGAATTCTCGAATTAACATATTATCCTTAATTGATGAGTTCAAAATCGATTTTGTTAAATCGACAGTACTTCAGATTAAACCACAGGAGCAGAAGGTTATACTCTCGGACGGAACTTTGTCATATGATTATCTAGTTATGGGGTTAGGTGGGGAGCCAGAAACATTCGGCATTCCGGGGCTTCAGGAGAATGCCATGAACATCCGTAGCTTGAATACTGTAAATCTGATTAAAGAACATATTGAATATCAATTTGCTAAGTTTAAGAAAGAGCCTCATCGATTGGATTACTTATCCTTTGTAGTTGGAGGCGCTAATTTCACTGGCATTGAATTTGTTGGGGAATTGGCTGATCGCTTACCTGGCCTTGCCAGGCAATTCGATATAGATCCTACTCTAATTAGAATTTACAGCATTGAAGCTGCGCCTTCCATACTTCCAGGCTTCGATCAAGAGTTAATTGATTATGCTGTGAATGCGTTAGAAAATAAGGGTGTCATCTTCAAACTAGCCTCACCCATCAAGGAATGTACACCGAATAGTGTGATAACCGAGAACGAGGAGATTGAAGCGGCAACTATTGTATGGACTGGTGGTATTCGGGGGAATCACTTAATTGAAGATGCCGGATTTGAAGCCCAGCGTGGGCGTGTACATGTGGATCCTCATTTGCGTTCATTGGAGAGAGATAATGTCTACGTTGTTGGAGATTGCTCGATTTTCTTAAGCGAGGATGGACGACCTTACCCACCAACTGCACAGATTGCGGTCCAAGAGGGTGAGACGGTAGCCCACAATTTAGTGGCAGCAATTCGTGGTGAGAAGCTGAAGCCATTTACGCCTTCGATAAAAGGTACCGTTGCTTCCTTAGGAAAGAAAGATGCAATTGGTATTATTGGATCATACAAGCTTAGAGGCCAGACTGCGGTATTCATGAAAAAAATGATTGATATACGTTATTTATATACGATTGGTGGAATTCCACTTGTACTTAAGAAAGGTCTACTATAAAGGCGGGTGACTTCTTCATGAGACATTGTAGTGTTCAAGTTCGGGGGTTGCTAACTAAGGAAGAGCTAGGCCGTTATAATGATTTAATCAATGTCGGTCACTATCTCGAAACTCAGAGACGCCATGATCTAGCTTACTTTGTGCAACGAGAGATCGACATTCTTATATTACCTGCGATTGAGCGACTTAAGGACAAAGGGAGAGAACGTGATCGGATGACCGAAGAGTATTTGCGGGACAAATCTGATACGGATACGTCATCAACTTAACTGAATATTACAGGGACAGTTTACCTGATTAAGTTCTTGATTAGAATCCGGTTTTTACCGGATTTTTTTACTGCGTATTTGTTCCATCCGTTTCTTCGTATATGATGCTTGCTCGGGCCATATACTGAATAGGAATGAGAAGGGGGCATGTAATATGGAACAGTTCATTGTTGCCGTTTCAAGTGATTCCGATGCAGATGTACTATATGATTGTTTGAATTATTCGCTTCAGAGGAGTGATTCTGGTCTACATGCTGAAATCATGCGAAGCAGTCGATATCATATTGAACTTCGATTACTAAACATGGGTCACAATACCAATGAAATTTCATGGACGATGGAAGTGGCAAAGGTTATATCCATGTTCATCGTTAATCATATGGAATCTTTAATATTAAGAAAAATGCTCATAAAGCAACATAGATCTTATGAAGCTCATGAACTCAGTGAGATTATACAATATTGCAAACAATTGCTGATTGATACTGAAGCAAGCGTAAATTTAGTGGAAACTAAGCAAGATCGTCGTACAATGATTTATAATCAATTGTGTATGTATTTACAAACGAATTCAATATTGGATATTGAAGGGTTTGTGTATTTTCGTTTGAAAAGCTATATGAGTGATCTGCAAGATATCGTTGAAGATGCACTCAACGAGTTCCTGCTGAATGAGCAATATCAAGAGTTTATTGCTTTGTTGAAGTATTTCGTCTACTTTCAAGATACGAAAATTCCTGAGGTACACCTCATACATCAAGGAAACAATAAATTTCAATTATTAGATGGCGATCTTCAGCAACTGGATTTAAGCGATGCAAAAGACGTCATTGTTGAAACCGTTGATCGTGAACTGAACTATGAGGATATGGTTGTTAGCGCACTAATTTCTGCTTCACCCAAACAAATTCATATTCATACTCGCGATCCAGAAACACAGTCGATCAAAACCATTCAACAGATTTTCGAAGGCAGAACAATGATCTGTACCTGCTGCAAGCTATGCAAACCAAGTCTAGGTGAATGGAAAGCTGAACGATTGACTTGACCGAGGGAGAAATCCTCATTATAATACATTGTAATTAGGTATTGTTAAAGGCAATAATCAAAAATAATAATAATCAGTTCTCGATCAGAGCAGAGAGAGGGGTCTTGGCTGAAATCCCCTCCTGAATCAGTGGTTATTTACCGCTTTGTAGCCGTAGTGTGTTCCATAATTCATGGGACAACAGTCACTGCCGGGATATCCCGTTATAGATACGAATGAAGGATTCGCGATTATAGAGAATGTAGTAAATATTCTTGATGCGAATTGAATCAGGGTGGAACCACGAGCCACACACTCGTCCCTATTGCGGGATTAGTGTGTTTTTATTGTCCCAAAAAACTTTGAGGAGAGATATTACATGTCCATTCAGATTAAATTGCCAGATGGTGCTGTTAGAGAGTATGCATCAGGGACTACAATTGAAGGCGTAGCTGAGTCAATAAGTCCAGGCTTAAGAAAGAATGCAATAGCTGGTAAGTTGGATGGGAAGGTTGTAGATGTATATCAGACCATTGAAGCTGATGCATCTGTCGAAATTGTAACGTTAGATAGTCAAGATGGGCTAGAGGTTTATCGTCATAGTACAGCGCATTTACTAGCCCAAGCGTTGAAGAGAATATATGGGCAAGATCGAGTTAAGCTTGGTATTGGACCTGTCATTGAAGATGGATTCTATTATGACATTGACTTGGATGTATCGATCACTCCAGAGGATTTAGTTGCAATAGAGAAGGTCATGATGAAGATTACTCAGGAAAACTTGCCCATACAGCGTAAGGAGGTTAGTCGTGAACAGTCGATATCTCTTTTTACAGAATTGAATGATCCTCTCAAGCTCGAGTTAATACGCGATCTTCCTGGGGATTCGGTTATTACGATTTATGAGCAGGGAGAATTTTTCGATCTATGTAGAGGACCACACCTGCCATCTACTGGTCGGATTAAGGCGTTCAAATTACTAAGTGTAGCGGGCGCCTATTGGCGAGGTGACTCTAAGAATCAGATGCTGCAGCGTATATATGGAACAGCTTTCCCTAAGAAAGCTGATTTGGATGAGCATCTTCACTTCCTAGAGGAAGCTAAGAAGAGAGATCACCGTAAGCTTGGACGCGATCTTAAAATCTTCTCGTTCTCTAGAGAGGTTGGTCAAGGTCTTCCCCTCTGGTTACCCAACGGAGCGAAGCTTCGCAGAACAATGGAGCGTTACATTGTCGATCTAGAGGAGAAGCTGGGGTATGATCACGTCTATACTCCCGTGCTGGCCAATGTAGAGCTTTATAAAACGTCCGGTCATTGGGAGCATTATAGTGAAGACATGTTCCCGAAGATGATTATGGATAATGAAGAGCTGGTTTTACGTCCAATGAATTGTCCTCATCACATGATGGTGTACAAAAGCGACATGCGAAGCTATCGAGATCTGCCCCTTCGAATCGCAGAGTTAGGTACAATGCATCGATATGAGATGTCTGGTGCATTAACAGGTCTCCACCGTGTTCGAGCAATGACGTTAAATGACGCGCATATTTTCTGTAGACCTGATCAGATTAAGGAGGAGTTTGCTCGAGTCGTTAACTTGATTCGTCAGGTATATGATGATTTCGGGATTAAGGAATACCGATTCCGCTTATCGTATCGTGATCCACAAGACACAGAAAAGTATTTCCAGAATGACGCGATGTGGGATATGTCCCAGAGAATGCTTCGCGAGGTGGTAGAAGAGATGGGCTTACCTTTCTTCGAAGCTGAGGGTGAAGCTGCATTCTATGGACCCAAGCTTGATGTTCAGATAAAAACTGCTCTCGGCAAAGAAGAAACTTTATCTACAGCTCAATTGGATTTTCTCCTGCCTGAGCGGTTTGAATTAGAATACGTTGGGGATGATGGACGGAAACATAGACCAGTTGTGATTCACCGAGGTATCATTAGCACAATGGAAAGAATGACGGCGTATTTACTGGAGAACTTTATTGGTGCTCTCCCAACATGGCTATCACCAGTTCAAGCACGCTTAATCCCTGTGACAACCAATTTTAATGAATTTGGTTTAGAGGTTGTCGACAGAATGAGAGAAGCAGGAATTCGGGTAGACATCGATCAACGCAACGAAAAGCTCGGTTACAAAATTCGTGAAGCACAGCTTGAGAAGACCCCCTTCATGCTAGTCATTGGCGAGAATGAGCGCAGTTCTGGTACGTTATCAGTGCGTAAAAGAGGCGAAGGAGATTTAGGTGCTCACGATATTGAGGCAACGATCCAGATGATCTTAGAGGAAATAAATAGCAAAAAATAAAGTCGGAAGTTGGCGCATTATAATGATTTGCGTCAACTTCTTTTTTTTAGGAGAAATTTGTGTTAATATTAGTGAACATTAGTAGTTTCTTTCATCGGAGTGGAAGAGGGTATAACCCTTATTTCTGTGTCTAAGAAGGAAGAGGAATGATGGAATGGAAGCACTTCATGGAAGTGGAGCAGTTCAGTATTGATGACCAAGATGAAATCCTGGATCATCTATATAAGCATATGTTTATGGTCGCTTATGCTAAGATGAAAAATCGTTCTGATGCGCTTGATATCGTTCAAGAATCTTGGGTGAAGATACTACTTAAGTTAGAAACCCTGCGAGATCCGAAGAAGCTCATTCAATGGTCTAAAGTCATTGTAGCCAACACCGCAATGAATGCGTTGAAGAAGCGATCTTCCCATGTTGTTTCCCTTTATGATGAGCATATGAGTATTAAGGACCTAGATATTCATCTATATATGGAAGATAAATTACTAAAGCAAACCATATATGAAAGTCTAGCCTTATTGGATGAAGATACACGTAAGATGATGATTTGTAAATTTTATTATGGTTGGAAAGACCAGCAAATTGCTGAGATTATGGAGATGCCTGTTGGAACTGTCAAAGCAAGAATACATAGAGCCAAAGTCCGATTGAAGGAGCACATAATAGCGGAATTTGGAGCATCAGCCTACGGTTCTTAGGCTTTTATTTCGTATATTTGCCCCACAAGTATCAGATAATACTTGTGGGGCTTATTATTTACTGTTCCGCTATATGTATTGGGCCCCCGCAAGTTGCGAAAATCATCATTCGATTATGGGGAGGTGAAGTAATGGCCAAGAATAAAAATAACACAAAACCCAAGGCTACACGATATAATGCAGAGATGGCTGAAGAAGCAGGGACTAGGACTACGAAGAATGCAACTGCTGCTAATGCTAACGAAAAAGCTAATAAATAATATCGTTCCATAAATAGAGTAAAGAGGTATGTCACATTTTGTCGACATACCTCTTTTCAATTCGAAGATCAACATATCTTCAATTACCAAAAAACCGTGTATGACCTTGTCTTCAGCTATATTGGATGCTGAAGGTAATGAAATCGGTGTAATTGGTATAGATATCGGCATAAAGTAATGTAGCCAAATGAAGAAATTTGATGTAAACTAAGGATATGTCATATAAGATAACATTTACGAGTAGGAGAATGTTCCGTGGAGAACGCCAAACTTGTTGAGAAAGCGTATTTAAGCAAACAACGTAAAGCTGCCGAGATTTATCCATTCTTGGAGACTTACATTGCCAAGCGAGAACAACTGATCTTGGAGATTGATCAGGTCATAGAACGTTATGAGAAGCGTAGAATGAAGGAAGAGCAGGCTTTTCAAGTCATGTCGAACTTTCGTCGATTGTTCAGTGGGAAGAAGCCTGATCATCATCTGGCCGTCGAATACATTCATTATGTGAAGAAGCCGAAGGAGCAGATCAGGCGGCTACGGGAAGAAATTCAAGCAGTTAAATTAATTGTTGATCAGACATCATCAGGAGAGTCGATCCATATACCGACATACATTATTGAAGATTAATGAAGCGAAGATGGATAATAAACAAAACCCGCACACATTGCCAACGGCATATGGAGTGCGGGTTCATTGTTTGAATAGGGTTATGAATATTGTTGTTGAGTTAGCCTTGCTGAGTTTCTGTGTTTCTCTTCAGTTTTTGTAGATTAATAAAGTCATGCTCCTGGCTATAAGCGGGTACGCCGTGAATGCCTACATCTAAGCCAATAAGTTCTTCATCTCGGGATACTCGGACAGGAACGATAAGCTTGATAAGGGTGAGAGCCAACCAGGTAAGAGCAAATCCCCAAATACAGACAACAGCTAGTCCTAATAGCTGAACGCCCAACAGATTCCAACCACCACCGTAGAATAAACCATAGTAGCCTTGTCCAATGGAGCCTGATAACTCTGGAACAGCGAATAACCCGACGGCTATTGTACCAATGCTACCGCTTACACCATGAACAGCAAAAGCACCGACAGGATCATCAATCCGTTTCTTCTCTAATATTTCAGTTGCGAAGACCATAGCTACGCCACAGGTTGCACCGATGATAATAGCAACCCAGTCATTGACGAATGCACAGCCTGCTGTGATGCCCACAAGGCCGGCTAATGACCCGTTAATGACCATGGGCGGGTCTGCTTTGCGATATCGGAACATCGTGAATAGGATGCATGCAGCACCACCCGCAGCAGCCGATAGCATTGTAGTAACGGCGATGTGGCCAATTGAGAGATTAGTAGCGCTTAGAGTACTGCCTGCATTAAAACCGAACCAACCAAACCATAAGACGAACGCACCTACAGAGGCGAGTGGCAGATTAGAGGGGGGTACGATATTGGCTGTACCATCATCTGCAAATTTGCCGATTCGAGGTCCGATGAACATTGCAGCAGCAAGTGCAGAGAAACCACCTAGACTATGAATAACGGCTGATCCTGCGAAATCAATCATACCTAGGGAGCCGAGCCAGCCTCCAGCACTCCATACCCAATGTCCAGCGATTGGGTAGATCAGTGCAGTCATTGCGATGGTATACAGGATATAAGCACGGAAGTTAATGCGCTCTGCAACAGCGCCTGATACGATAGAGATAACCGCGATAACGAATGCACATTGGAAGAACCAATAGGTATCGTGGGATATCGTTAAATCAATATGAGTAAGATTACCTCCCATCAAGAAACCTGTTGTGCCAATAAATCCAAAGGCATCCTTCCCATACATAAGTGCAAAGCCTACAAAATAAAATGCAAGTGAACCAAAGGCAATATCAACAAATACCTTCATGATGATACTAACCGCATTCTTCTGTCTGACAAACCCTGCTTCGAGAAGTGCAAATCCACCTTCCATCAGTAATATCATTGCTGCAGTAAGCACGACCCATATTGTATCAAGGCCACTGATAATTTGATCTAATTCCAAAACCATTCACTCCATTCATTGACAATAAGTGCAGATCTTCGAACATCATTATAGGTTCATGTCAGCAAATATGTCAATGAGTGATGTTAGGGAAATTCACACTATATTATATCCTCCGTCTAAAGACTGAGCATGCTTCCAACCTAGGACGCTTCCAACGACGAATAAAATCAGCTACACTTAGGATAGTAAATACATCATTGAAGCGTTGGAGGATGATAGAATGAACTCTCATGTCGTTAAGCGGATATTCATTGGAATGATCCTTATTTTTATAGGAACACTCTTCTTAGGATCTCAGCTCGGATTCATCACGGTCAATCCGGGCGAGATGGCTTCAACCTATTGGCCGATAATTATTATTTTTTTCGGTATTTCTGGTTTACTTAGTCAAGTAAAAGATCGTAAGCATTCGGGAGGCGCTTACATCTGGAATTTGTTCGTGATTGCTCTTGGAGCAGGCTTTCTAGCCCAGAATTTAAATTATCTAGACATGTCTGTGGGCGAGTTAATTAAGCTGCTTATACCAGCTTTCATTATTCTGGTTGGGATCAGAATGATGTTCAGGAAGGAGAGACCTACTAAATTAAATCAGGAATATGGTAATAAATATGAGTATGATTATAATCATGGTTCAAGACCCAGCTTCAATCCCTCACATTCATTTGATCCTACACATGATTCTTCAGCAGAGAACCGCTCCGGATTTTTCGGAGATCTGTACTTAGGACATGATTATTGGGAGCTAAAGCCAATGAATATTTCACATTTTATTGGTGATACGATTATTGATCTTACCAAAGCGCAGATTCCTGCAGGTGATACGAAATTGAATATTTCTGTCTTCATTGGTGATGTAAAGGTATTCGTTCCGAATGATATGGAGGTAGAGGTGAGCGTCACGTCTAGTTCTTTCCTTGGAGATAGTACAGTGTTCAGCAAAAGAGAAAGTGGATTTATGCGCTCAGTCAGAGAGGAAACTCAGGATTTCATCATGTCAGACAAAAAAATTCGCTTGCAGGTCAGTTTATTTATCGGGGATATTACCGTTCAGAGAGTAGGGTAGTGTATTAATGGCAAACTTACTTCGCGGTGTTAAGAACATGAAGTGGGAACTTTTAGTTTACTTCCTAGTCGTTTCAGAGCTCTCTTTGGTCATTGTTCTTGTTGGGTTATATTACTTGCCATTCCTCTTAACTTCCTTGTTGACCATCTGGATTATTATCGCTCTCTGTGTTCTGCTTATTGGATTTATTATTGGATATTTCATTGCTGTGCGGTTTCAAAGAAAGGTGAATCTTCTTCACTTAAGTATTCTGCAGCTAAGTAGAGGTAACCTGACAATACGTATTCCCCTAATGGGAAACGATACCTTTGATAAAATTTATTATGATTTTAATGATATGGCTGCATCAATCGAACAACGTATTCAAATGCTACAGGTACTAGGGGAGGAGAATATCAGACTTCAGGTTTCCTCTAATGAAGCGGCGGTGCTTGAAGAGAGGAAACGACTCGCCCGTGATCTGCATGATACGGTCAGCCAACAATTGTTCGCTCTGCATTTATCAGCCGCAACCTTAGCGAAAATGATTGATCTGGATCTTCCTAAAGCCAAAGAAATTGTCGAGCAGCTTATCCAGGTTTCCTCGCATGCTCAGAAGCAAATGCGTGGATTGATCGCGCAGCTTAGACCTGTAGAGCTAGAAGGAAGGTCCTTAGAACAAGCTATACAAATTTGGTTTCCTGATTATTGTAGGCATAATCATCTTCTAGGTTCAATCGATGTGAGGTTATCTGATAGCATCTCCGATGCACTAGAGCATCAATTGTTCATGATTGTTCAAGAAGCTATGGCTAATGTTGTCAAGCACGCAGATGCGAAGCACGTTGGGCTCACTCTTCAGGAGCTAGACCATCTATATGTGCTAAATATAAGTGATGATGGACAGGGCTTCTACAAAGGAAAGGTGCAAACCAATTCTTACGGTCTATCAACGATGAGAGAACGTGCACAAAAGCTAGGCGGCGAAATTGAGATATTCAGTAAAGCTGGATCAGGAACTCGAATCAAGGTGCAAATCCCTAAATTCAAAAAAAATGATGTTAATTAATAAGGAAGAAGGAGATGTCGATGAGTACTGTGATGAAAGTCATGATTGTAGATGATCATGATATGGTTCGATTAGGCCTAAGCACTTATTTATCATTGGAATCAGAAATTGAGGTTATAGCGGAAGCTTCGAATGGAAGAGAAGCACTTGAAGTACTAAAAGGGTTGAAGGAGGCTAATTTGCCTTTACCTGATTTAATTCTCATGGATTTGATGATGCCCGAGATGGATGGAATTGCGACGACTCAAGAGGCAATTGATCGTTATCCTGAGATGAAGATTATTATCCTTACAAGCTTTCTAGAGGATGATAAAGTGATGGAAGGCATTCAAGCAGGTGCTGTCAGCTATGTATTGAAGAGTGTTTCTTCGGAAGAGCTTGTATATGCGATAAAAGGTGCGTTTCGTGGAATGCCCGTAATGAACACCGAAGTGTCTCAAGCTCTATCTAGAGGAATAAGACAGAAGAGTGCTTCTAAGGATGATGACGGACTTACCGTGAGAGAGAGAGAGGTACTCATGCTGATTGCCGAAGGTAAGGCGAACAAGGATATTGCTGAAGAGCTTTATATAAGCATCAAGACTGTAAAAACCCATGTGAGCAACCTGCTTATGAAGCTAGAAGTTGAAGACCGCACACAGCTTGCCATATATGTTCACCGAAAAGGTTGGGTAAGTTGAATAGATTTGTGTAAATTGACCATCCTTATGAATAGGACTATCCATAATAGGCTGCCTATTTGGTATGAATAAGGAGATAATGAAACGATGATACCTATTAATTCTAGTCTCGAGGACAAGGTTCAGGATTACATACATACGAAGAATGAGCTGGATAAGCTGCAATTTTCCCTCGGAGGTAATTGGGATTATGACGGTGGATCCTTCGACAGATTTCTGGATGAGCATCGAACCGTGTGGCTACGCATTCCTTTTGAGGTGACCCATGGAGAGTTTGATGGAGAGGTTACAGATATAGAAGCGCGAATACAGATGGGCAAGCCATATGTACTTAGGCATCTATATCAAGAGGGATTAGATAATGATGCTCAAATCCAGACCTATGGAGGATTTATTGATCAATTTCAGAAGCCCGCCGATATGGATGCAGAGATAGCGCCCGAATGGATTGAGCAGAGTAAAATCATATTGAAGCAAGTTGAACTGCTACTGCAGTAGTGTAGCTCTACCTTAAGCTGGATTAATTCCGGCTTTTTTTGCAAGTTTATTTTTTTTTCACGTATATTTAATGTGGCTTTAAGGTTTAATGTGCATGATAGAATTCATAAGAGAGTAACTAGCATCTACACAAAACTTACAAGGAGGGAATAATGATGGAAGACAACAAAAATAATAACAGTAATGACAAATATCGCGACTTCTTTGAGCGGGAAGATAACGGGGCACATAAGGAAGGCGAAAAACAAACACATACGATGGAGGAAACTACAGCTTCAACATCCTATTATCGATATGGTCCATTTGCTTCCACATTGAATGATGAGACATCACACTCAGATACTAGCTTGGCACCATCTGAGCTCGATGCGAGGACATACATCACAGAACATACCCAAGCTTCAAGCCAGAGTAGAATGGCACCTGTAACGAAATCCACACGAACCCGATCACCCTTCATTAGGATGTTTGCTTCTTTCATGGCAGGAGTGGTTGTCGTTGGAAGCTTGATGTTCGCTTCTGATCGGATGGATTGGTTCACAGCGGATCAAGCAGTGTTCAGTGACGAGGCTAGCTCATCTGTGAATAGTAAAGTACCTACATCCAACAATGGTGTTGAGAAAGCTGCTCTTGATATGCTTAGACCAAATAACATCTCCCAGATTGTTGCAAATTCCCGGGGATCCGTTGTAAAGATCGAAACCTATTCAAAGGTAACGCAGAGCAGACAGATGGACAATGATATTTTCGATTTTTTTTTCGGAGATCAGAATGATAGAAGGGATGGTTCCTCGAGTGATGATGGTACTCTAAGGCAATCAGGTGTAGGCTCCGGCTTCATCTTCGATAGCTCCGGATATATATTAACAAATCAGCATGTTATAGAGGGTGCATCAGAAATAAAAGTGTATGTGGAGGGCTATGAAGAGCCTTTCGTGGCTAAGAAGCTTGGGGAAAGCTTCGATCTTGACTTGGCTGCACTGAAGATCGAAGGCGACAAACCCTTCTCTGCATTGAACATTGGTGATGCCAATGAATTAGATGTAGGTGATTGGGTAGTAGCTATAGGTAATCCTTATGGTTTCGATCATACCGTTACCGTGGGTGTATTAAGTGCTAAAGAACGTCCAATTACAATACCGGACTCGAATGGAATACGAGAATATCAGGATTTATTACAAACTGACGCATCCATTAATCCAGGAAATTCTGGAGGACCACTGTTAAATCTGAATGGTGAGGTTATTGGGATCAATACAGCGGTGAATGCTCAAGCACAAGGCATTGGATTTGCAATACCAACGGGTACTTTTACTGAAGTCTTGGATAATTTGAAAAATAACGAACCCATTCCTATGGAGCCAGCTCCTTATATTGGTGTTGAACTAGTAGATCTAAATGCAACGATTGCCAGTCAGTTAGGCTTCACAGGAACGAAGGGTTCGTTGATTTCACAGGTATTAGTCGGTAGTCCTGCACACCAATCTGGTATAAAAGCTGGTGATATCATCACAGAGGTATCAGGTAAATCGATTAAAAGCAAAGAAGATGTTATTTCCACAATTAAAGATAAGAAGATCGGTGCAAAAGTAACTATTAAGGTGTTCCGCGATGGGAAAACGTATGAAGTTGTAACTATCGTTGGAGATCGTAATGCACAATCGAATTAAAAATTAATCTGTATGTATTCTAGATTTCAAAGTAGGGGAGCTGCAAGCAGCTTCCCTTTTTTTGAAAACTGTCGATTGTGGTAGAATAAGTTATATAAAGCTTATGCTTACGAAGTAGTTTTATCGACTGCTCGCGCAGCCATCTAAATACGTTTAGGAGGTTATACATATGGCTAATCTTATATTGGTCATCGATGATGACGAGAAGATTACCTCGCTTATCCGTAGAAGTTTAGCCTTCGAGGGATATTCGGTAATCACTGCCGCTAATGGGAGTGAAGGTTTGAAGCAATTGTTATCTCATGAGCCAGAGCTCATTATTCTAGATGTGATGATGCCCCAATTGAGTGGTTGGGAAGTCATTCAGCGACTACGTGACGGAGGTATAACAATACCGGTTCTCATGCTAACCGCTAAGGACGAGGTTGGTGATAGGGTGAAGGGTCTTGATCTTGGTGCAGACGATTATCTAGTTAAGCCCTTTGCATTAGAGGAGCTTCTGGCCAGAGTAAGGGCATTGCTTCGTCGGAACACAGAATCCAAGGATCACATATCTACTAAATTAAAATTTCAGGATATCATTATGGATCTTGATTCACGCGAAGTGTTCCGAGGTGGCCGCCTAATCGAGTTGACGACGAAGGAATTTGAGCTTCTGCATTTATTCATGGACAACCCACGCAGAGTATTATCTCGGGATACAATTATGGAGAGAGTATGGGGCTACGATTTTAGTGGTGAGTCCAATGTGCTTGAGGTGTATGTGGCCATGCTGAGACAGAAAACAGAAGAGGGCGGTGAGCCGCGGATGATTCAGACTCTTCGCGGTATGGGTTATGTGCTGAAAGGAGAATCCTAATGTCGCTTAGACTAAGGTTAACTCTATGGTATACAAGTATACTGGCCGTTACATTATTGTTATTTGGTATCGCTTTCTATGTATTCATATCCATGAAGACCGAAGCAATTAACAAAGAGATGCTAGAGCGCCAAGGTAAATTAGCGGTATCTCAGATCAGACTAATCCCTCAATGGAATGTATTCACATTGCCAGAACTCAACGACTTCAAGTCCATTGGAGTAGTCCTTCAAGCTAATCTCACAAATGGCACAATAGATAAATCCAATAATTTCAGAGGTAGATTGCCATTTGATCCAGCTTTTTCTTTTGGGAAAGCTGAGAAAGAAGAAAGCTGGTTTACCACAGTACGACAAGATGAGAATAATTTACTTATTTATCATATTCGAATGGAATCAAACCAACAACTCATTGGTGTATTACAAGTTGCAACAGAGATAACGGACAATTTAAATTTTCTCAATAATGTTAGAACAGTGCTAACTATCCTCTCTCTTCTTGCCGTTCTAATTGCAGCTACCCTGGGCTGGTATTTAGCTCGGAAGGTTCTTAGGCCGATCGAGCATGTCATTACGGCTGCGAATCGGATCGAACGAGGAACAGACTTAGGGCAACGAATCGAACATATAGGTCCTAATGATGAGATCGGGCGTTTAACGAATACGGTGAATGGTATGCTCGCTCGTCTTCAGGCTACTTATCAGGAGCTGGAGGAGGCATATCGTGCCCAAAGACGCTTCGTGTCCGATGCATCTCATGAATTAAGAACACCTTTGACAACGATTCGTGGTAATGTAGAGTTATTAGAGAAGGTTTGGCGTTCTGAGGAAGATAAGCAGGATATGCAGCTGACTATGGAAGCCATGCATGATATCTCTCAGGAAGCTGCCCGAATGAGCAGATTAGTGAATGATCTGCTAGCATTAGCAAGAGCGGATGCAGGTCACCAAATCGAGCATACACAAGTTAAGCTTAAGCCTATTATTGAAGAGGTTATTCGCAAGGCTAATTTCCTTCCGCACCAAGTTGAATGGAGACATGGCGATCTTCAATTGCTTGAGAATGTTACTGTATTGGGTAGTGAAGATTATCTGCAGCAGCTTTTATTTATTTTTATCGAGAATGCATTCAAATATACCGAGCAAGGTCATGTACAATTAGATATACTGAGATTAGGCAATCAAGTAGGAATCCGTATCAGCGACACTGGAATCGGAATGGAATCAGAGCAAATACCACAAATTTTTGAGCGATTCTATCGAGCAGATACCTCACGAGGTCAAACTTCGGGAACAGGTCTCGGTTTATCAATTGCCAAATGGATCATAGATGAGCATCATGGTTCTATTGAGGTCGTATCTAAGAAAAATGAAGGAAGCATGTTCATAATCTGGCTACCTGAAAGTTATGTGTAGCATAATACAAACATCTGATTTACGACTAGGAGGTTTATCCATGGAAGTCGTCAAAATATCACCAAGAGGTTATTGTTATGGTGTAGTGGATGCAATGGTGCTAGCTTTACAAACCGCTAGGAATTTGGATCTCCCAAGACCCATATATATTCTGGGCATGATCGTGCATAACAGCCATGTTACCTCTTCCTTCGAAGAAGAAGGTATTATTACACTCGAGGGTGAGAATCGTTTGGAGATTCTGGATAAGGTTCAAACAGGCACTGTCATCTTCACCGCTCATGGAGTATCACCTGAGGTACGTAAACGTGCGAGAGACAAGGGACTGACCGTAGTGGATGCGACCTGCCCGGATGTAACCAAGACACATGATTTGATCCGTGAGAAAGTAGCTGAGGGATACGACATCATTTACATCGGTAAGAAAGCACATCCCGAACCAGAAGGAGCGATCGGGATTGCTCCGGAGCATGTTCATTTGATTGAACGAGAAGAGGACATAATCCAA
The DNA here is from genome assembly GCA_040904605.1 of Paenibacillaceae bacterium. Classification (GTDB taxonomy): domain Bacteria; phylum Bacillota; class Bacilli; order Paenibacillales; family UBA4045; genus UBA4045. The sequence continues at coordinate 82,527 of JBBDTA010000109.1, read as the reverse complement.
TTACAATTAATAACAGATAAGATTGTTATTACTAACCAAACAACAATGAGTCAATGGGATATTAAGCATCTAATTAGTAAATTAATAGAGCGTTATCCAAAGGCCGAAATTTATAACGAAATTTGTCTGGCTACACAGGTTAGACAGGAGGCCGTAGCTGAGCAGGCTAAGGAAACCGACCTAGTCATTGTGGTTGGAGATCCACGGAGTAATAATTCCAACAGGCTTGCACAGGTTTCTGAAGAAATTGCTGGTGTTCAGGCATATCGTGTTTCTGATGTTAGTGAAATTAAGCTGGAATGGCTAGAGGGGAAGAAGAAGATTGGAGTTACCTCGGGAGCTTCTACTCCAACACCTCTGACCAGAGAAGTGATTCAATTCTTGGAGCAATATGATCCGGCTAATCCTACTACATATAATGCAGCGAGAACTGTGAACATGAAGAAGCTTCTTCCGACAGTCAAGGTCAAGAGTACATTGTAGATTAGGATTAATGCCAAATTTACGATTTGACGTAGATCTTTTTGTTAAGTATAATTGCTTTAGCGGTTAAAAGCGTATAAGCGTTGAAGCGAACAAGCGTTTATGTGTGAAAGTATATAAAAATTAGGGAGAGTGGCACAAATGATTGCAATTACATCTAATACCGTTTCAGAGGAGCGCTTGAATGAGATCGTTCAGCACATCGACCGTCATGGTGTTAAAGCACATGTTTCAAAGGGTGTTGATCGTACGGTAATTGGTATTGTTGGCAAGGCAGATCCAACATTAGCAGAGCAACTAAGACAAATGAAGGGTATTGAGAATGTAATTAAAATTTCGAAGTCCTACAAGCTGGCGAGCCGTGATTTCCATCCCGATAACACTGTTATTAAAATCAAGGGAGTTGAAATTGGCGGCGGTACTCTAACTGTAATGGGCGGACCTTGTGCAGTTGAATCTCCTGAACAGATTGATGAGATTGCTCGGTTGGTGAAGGCTGCTGGCGGGCAAGTATTACGTGGAGGTGCATTCAAACCACGAACAGGACCATACAGCTTCCAGGGTGTTGGTGTTGAAGGCTTAGAGATGATGGCAGATGCAGGCAAGAAGCATGGGTTACTAACAATAACTGAAATTATGACTCCCGAATATGTGGAAGTTTGTGCCAAGCATGCTGATATTCTTCAGGTGGGCACTAGAAATATGCAGAATTTCGATTTGCTGCGCAAGCTTGGTGAAATTGATACACCGATATTGTTAAAGCGTGGATTTAGTGCAACTTATGACGAATTACTGAATGCAGCAGAATATATGCTTGCTGGTGGAAATCCTAATGTCATGCTTTGCGAAAGAGGCATACGAACATTCGAAACCTATACGCGCAATACATTGGATTTAACCGCTATTCCAGTTCTACAGCAACTCAGTCATTTGCCTGTCGTATCCGATCCAAGTCATGGAACAGGTCGTCGTGAGTTAGTAGAAACGATGTCTAAGGCATCATTGGCGGCTGGTGCAGACGGACTTATTATTGAGATGCATACAGATCCAGATAATTCAATGACGGGTGATGGCGTACAATCTTTATATCCAGAGCAATTTGCTAGTTTGTTGAAGGATCTGGAGAAGATGGCTCCGCTGGTTGGTAAGAGCTTTGACACTGTTAAGCAAGCGAAAGCTAATCTGGCTTAACTAATTGAAATGGAAGCACTGAAACTCGACAAAAACTTTCTTTGTCGAGTTTTTTCGTGTTCATATAAGCATACACATTTGAGATATTTGACGATTTTGTGAAGTCTTTCATTCAAGGTGTGAGTAAATCTAACACAGTCGCAAAAAATACCTTACATAGATATTGACGCTTCTGGACAGTCGTTTTATAATATCCACATAACAAGCAAAAAGTTGAACGTTCAACGCTGTTCAACAGACTAATGTTCGGAAATGGGAGGCTTTCAAATGTCAGTTAAAAAAGTGTTGAACCTTATTAAGGAAAAAAACGTCGAGTGGGTTGATTTCAGATTCGTAGATCTTTCGGGTAAAGCTCATCATATTACTGTACCTGCGAGTGAGGTTGAAGAAGAAACTTTTGAGAATGGTGTTGCTTTTGATGGCTCGTCCATTCCTGGATTTCGTGGTATTGAAGAATCAGATATGGTTATGATGCCAGATTCCGATGCTACATATCTAGATCCATTCAATGCACATTCGACAATCAATATCATGTGTAATATTTATACACCTGATGGTGAGAGATATGATCGTGATCCTCGTAGTATTGCTCAGAGAGCAGAAGAATTTCTTCAGAAATCCGGTGTAGGTACTGCCGCATTCTTCGCACCAGAATCCGAATTCTTCATATTCGATGATGTCCGATATGAAACAACAATGAACTCTTCCTCTTTCTCTGTTGATTCAGAAGAAGCAGGTTGGAACTCAGCTCGTAAAGAAGATGGTGGCAATCTTGGCTTCAAAGTGCCAGTTAAAGGTGGATACGTTCCTGTTGCACCTGTCGACACACAACAAGACATTCGCAGCGAAATTTGTCGTTTGCTTATGGAAGCGGGTCTTCGCATCGAACGTCATCATCATGAGGTTGCAACAGCTGGACAAGGGGAAATCAATTTCCGCTTTGATACATTAACTAAGACAGCTGATAACTTGATGACTTACAAATATATTATTCATAACACAGCTAGACAATATGGCAAAGTAGCAACCTTCATGCCGAAGCCATTATTCGGAGACAATGGAAGTGGTATGCACGTTCATCAAAGTATCTTCAATGGTGATGCTCCACTATTCTATGAAAAAGGTAAGTACGCTAATCTAAGTGATATGGCTATGCACTATCTAGGTGGTATTCTCCATCACGCACCGGCACTTATTGCAATTACTAACCCTAGTACAAACTCTTTCAAACGATTAGTACCTGGTTATGAAGCGCCAGTAAATCTTGTATTCTCTAAAGGTAACCGTTCTGCAGCAGTACGTATCCCTGTTGCCGCTGTTACTCCTAAGGGCTGCCGCATTGAATTCCGCACACCGGATTCCACAGCTAACCCGTACTTGGCTTTTGCAGCGATGCTATTAGCTGGTCTTGATGGTATTAAGAAGAAAATGGATCCATCAGCTCTTGGCTATGGTCCTTATGACAAGAATATCTACGAAATGTCAGATGCAGAGAAGAAAGAGATTCGTAGCGTTCCTTCTAACCTAGAAGATGCTTTGGACGCCTTGGAAGCTGACAGTGATTTCTTGACGGCAGATGGCGTATTCTCCAAAGACTTCTTAGCGAACTACATTGAATTCAAACGTGCTGAAGCAAAATCGGTCAATATCCGTATTCATCCACATGAATATTCATTGTACTTTGGCTGCTAATATTGGAAACAATGAATAGCAATATACTAATAAGAGATCTCCTTGGTAAAAAGGGGATCTCTTATTGTGTGGAATCAGTATGATGTGTTTGCTTTTAAGCAATTGCACTTGAACGAACAACGGAATGTTGCTATCATTACCATATCATAAAGAAGAGAAGGGTGTTAACTATGGCTAGAGCATACAATTTTAATGCTGGACCTGCAGCATTACCTCTGGAAGTACTTCAGAGAGCGCAAGAAGAATTGGTCGATTACCGCGGTATTGGTATGTCAGTAATGGAAATTTCTCATCGAAGCAAAGAATTCGAAGCAATCAACGATGAAGCTCAGAGCTTACTTAAGGAATTATTGAATATTCCAACAGGCTATAAGGTGTTGTTCCTGCAAGGAGGAGCGAGCACACAATTTGCTATGGTACCTATGAATTTGCTGCTTGCTGGCAAGACGGCTGCTTTCGTTCATACCGGCAGTTGGGCAGAGAAAGCATATAAGGAAGCTAAATTGTTCGGCAATGCTGTAATAGCTGCCAGCAGTGAAGCAGACCAATTCACGAGTGTTCCATCATTAAATGAGATTCATATCCCAGAGAACGCCGCTTATCTTCATATTACCTCGAATGAGACCATTGGTGGAGTTCAATATCGTGATTACCCACAAACGGGTAGTGTTTCATTGATTGCGGATATGTCTAGTGATATTGCATCGCGTCCGTTCGATGTTTCTAGATTCGCATTGATTTATGCAGGAGCACAGAAAAACCTTGGACCATCTGGTGTGACCGTCGTTATTGCTCGTGAGGACTTACTTCAAGATTCCCTGAAGAGCCTTCCGACTATGCTTCGTTACGGAACCCATGTGGAGAATAATTCTCTGTACAATACGCCCCCGGCTTATTCTGTATATATGGTGAAGTTAGTTTTAGAATGGATTAAAGAAAAAGGTGGACTTCAAGTTATAGAGCAGAATAATAAGGACAAGACAAGCCTCATATATAATACCATTGATCAAAGTGGTGGTTTTTATCAAGGTGTTGCTGCTCGTGATTATCGTTCGCTGATGAATATAACCTTCCGTATGGACAATGAAAATTTAGAAAAGCAGTTTATTAAGGAATCTGAAAGCCTTGGCTTTGTTGGTCTGAAGGGACATCGTAGTGTTGGGGGATTAAGAGCCTCGACCTACAACGCCGTTCCTTACGAGAGCTGTAGTGCTTTGCAGCAATTCATGGTGGACTTTCAGCGGAGAAACGGTTAGCAAGGAATAGGATCAGGAGGAGAATCAATGGCTTTTCATATCGTTCTTGTAGAACCCGAGATCCCTGCGAATACGGGTAATATCGCACGTACCTGTGCGGCTACTGGGGCTGTGTTACATCTCGTACATCCACTCGGGTTCTCAACCGATGACAAAGCATTAAAAAGGGCTGGGCTTGATTACTGGCATTCAGTCATCATCGAATATCATGATTCCTTCGAACAACTAATGGATAAGTACAAAGAGCAACGCTTCTGGTACGCTACAACAAAGGCAGGTATGTCCTATCATGAGGTTAATTTCACGGATAACGATTTCTTAGTATTCGGTAAAGAGACAGCAGGACTCCCTGCCTCTATACTGGACAATCATCAAGAGCATCTCATCCGATTACCCATGACTGACAAGGTACGCTCCATGAACCTTTCTAATTGTGCTGCTATTGTTCTATTCGAAGCATTAAGGCAAACGGGATTCTCGGGGCTCTACTAATACGAACAATGGCGCATAAGAGAATTAAAAATAAAAAATAAAATAGAATAGAAGGATTTAAGTTGAGGATAGCGAAATATAAAATTGACAACATATTACACCAAAGACAGGTAGAATGAGGTGAATCGGATGAAACCAGTAGGAATTGTAAGAAAGGTTGATCAACTAGGACGCATTGTGTTACCTAAATCCCTTCGTAAAAGATATTTAATGAACGAAGGCGATCCGGTCGAAATATTAGTGCAAGGAGATCATATTATTCTTGAGCGCTATAAGCCCAAATGTATTTTTTGTTCCAATCAAGGTAACGTAATAGAATACAATACCCGCTACATATGTAATGATTGTTTAATCGATATGAAACAAGCAACTCAGGTGTAAGTGTGGCAGTATAGATTTGAACTAAAAAACCTTACCTCGATTGACGAGGTAAGGTTTTTTTTGTAATGATCATAACGGACAATTTTTAGAGACCACTTGTCTTGTCTTCATTATAGGCAGCAGTAAAAATAAATCCGAGCATCAATACAGTGACAGTAACTATCAGAAAAAATGTAGCCGGCATTACCTGCACCTCCATTTTCTTTATTATAACGAAATGAACGGTTTAACACAATGTTTGCAACCGAATTCTGAGGGTATGCTAAGTAAAAACCTTCAGGAGGCAGCACCTATGAAGATGGATGCAATTATAATTGGTGGAGGTATAGCCGGATTGCAAGCAGCTATACAGTTAGGTCGATATATGCATGCTGTTACAATAGTGGACAATGGCTATGGGCGATCCGTCCTATGTCGGAGCTATCGGAATTTACTCGGATGGCCGGATGGGGTTTCTGGATTAACTCTTCGAACCATAGGCAGGCTTCAGGCTGAGGGATTGGGAGTTATATTCATTGAGGATGAAGTAATGAGTGTGGAGCATCGGGAGGGAATATTTCTCGCTACATTAAGGCACCGACAACAACCATTACAGGGTTCACTTGTATTGTTAGCTACAGGTGTGATGGATCGCTTCACTCCATTGCCAGGCTTGGTCGAATGCTTCGGACTCAGCGTATATGTATGCCCTGATTGCGATGGCTTTGAGGTCCGGGATCGCAATACAATTGTAATGGGTTCCGGTGATGTAGGGGCACACATGGCATTAGCCTTAGCATATTGGACGAATAGGATTACATTCGTTAATCATGAACTGAAGCCGATTAGTGATAACGTAAAGTCGCAATTAACTGAGCAAGGTATATCCACAATCAATGAAGAAATCAGAAAAGTTGTTACAGTGGGTATCGGACAATTTGCCGGAGTAGAACTGACATCAGGGGAGCACATCCAAGGAGAACGAGCGTTCATCGCATTCGGCGGGAATGAGGTTCGTTCTGAGCTAGCCCATCAGTTGGGAGCTGAGCGTCTCGAGAATGGACACATTGTTACAGACCCGCGAACGAAGATGACCTCAGTTCCTAATCTATGGGCAGCAGGGGATATTGGTATTCATTCGGAAATGCTGTCAGTAGCAATGGCAGAAGGAACTTTGTCTGCTGTATGGATGCATAAAGCACTTGTTCATATGGGTCGCAAGGGGATGAGCACTATTGGAGCCAACTCTTAATCAAGGCGCGTCTGCACAATATGAGCGTATTCGGTTAGGGCTTGTTGGCCCATTACTGACAATGTATACCTGCCTTTGACAATTCGTTCGAACCATCCATAATGATTGTGCTGAAGCATTAGAGCTATTGTAGGATCCTTCATATGCTCTCTAAGCTCACTAACGGTCATACTCTCCTGTTGAGACAGTAGAACCACACAACGTAACGCTTTCTCTCTATAGGCTGTTATAAGCTTCCTCCGTGAACTCCCCCCGACATTGTAATCACCACTTCGCTGTTCAAATTCTATACGAACTTTCTGACTCCTTTTTGTTGATTTTGTTCGGGGAACACCTAGGTCTGGGCGACAGAGAATGTCGACTGCAGGCTTTTTGGTTTTATAGAACTGAACACCAATGAGACCGATATTTAATTTTTGGCATAAATTCGCTGCATCCTTCCATGAGAAGTAAGAACCAAGCTTTTTTTGAGGATGGTATTCTATAGCGACGTATACGGCTTCGGACAGCTTCAAACGCTCTATGGCTTGGAATATTAGCTGGAGATTAAAGGTCTTCTTTAATTCGACTATGGTATAGGTTGCTTCTCCAGGAATCATAGCAACTAAATCACAGTTTATGATTTCGCTCTTTACTTCATAGCCTTGACTCTCAAAGTAGGCCTTCACCGGCGAATAAAGCTCTGTTTCATTCATGATGGCCAAGGGGAACCTCCTTAAAGTTTTGAATTACGAAATATTATATCACAAGGATACGATGATTTATCGGAAACTTATCCCTCACTTGCGCATAGGTATTAATATATTTGAGTTATTTTTTATATACAATTTTACTCTTGTCTATATGCTAGGAAAGCAGGTGAGAAGAACGTTATGGATTTATTCAGACGGATTACCGAACATCGGACAGGAGAGGAAAGCTTGGCCTGGTCCGGCACATTCCGGGAATATATTCAGCTATTGCGGGAGCAGTCGCATCTAGCCATGACTTCCCATGCAAGGGTATATGAAATGATTCGCGCTGCCGGTGTTGAAGAACGGAACGGCGTTAAGCATTACCGTTTTTTTGAGAACGATTTATTTGGTATGGATCGAACGCTGGAGAAGCTGGTTGAGGAATACTTTCATTCTGCAGCTCGCAGACTGGATGTTCGCAAACGAATTCTATTACTTATGGGACCTGTTAGCGGAGGTAAATCGACAATTGTTACATTGATCAAGAAAGGAATGGAACGGTTTTCACGTTCATCTGAAGGTGCGGTTCATGCTATTAAGGGCTGCCCGATGCATGAAGAACCGCTTCATCTTATACCGAATGAACTAAGACTTGAATTTGAGAAAGAATTAGGAGTGAAAATTGAAGGCTACTTATGTCCATCCTGTCAAATGAGGTTTGAAACAGAGTTTGGCGGGAGAATTGAGGAGATTCCTATAGAGCGGGTTTTCTTGTCGGAGGAGAAACGCATTGGAATAGGCACCTTCAGCCCATCCGATCCCAAATCACAAGACATCGCTGATTTAACGGGAAGCATTGATTTTTCAACCATTACCGAATATGGATCAGAGTCAGATCCTCGTGCTTATCGATTCGATGGAGAATTGAATAAAGCCAATCGAGGGATTATGGAGTTCCAAGAGCTGCTCAAGTGTGATGAGAAATTCCTCTGGAATTTGCTCTCATTAACCCAGGAAGGGAACTTTAAAGCCGGTCGATTCGCCTTGATTTCAGCGGATGAAGTCATTATTGCACACACGAATGAAGCTGAATATCGTTCTTTTATAAGTAATAAGAAAAATGAAGCTCTACAGTCTAGGATGGTCGTCATGCCTGTACCTTATAATCTAAGAGTATCTGCAGAAGAGAAAATTTACGGGAAATTGGTAGGTCAGAGCGACATGCACCATATTCATAGCGCGCCACATGCCATGAAGACCGCTGCGATGTTCTCAGTATTAACACGTTTGAAGGAGTCCAAGAAACAGGGAGTCGACCTTATTAAGAAAATGCGATTGTATGATGGAGAAGAGGTTGAAGGCTTCAAGGAAGCTGATTTAAAGGAGCTACAGACGGAATATCTGGAGGAGGGTATGTCGGGTGTCGATCCACGGTATGTAATTAACAGAATTTCAAGCGCTTTAATTCGCCATGACCTTCAATGTATTAATGCACTTGATGTACTACGAGCGCTAAAGGATGGTCTTGATCAGCATTCCTCGATAACGAAGGAAGAACGGGAGCGTTATCTGAACTTTATCTCATTAGCCCGGAAGGAATATGATGAATTAGCGAAGAAAGAAGTTCAGAAAGCATTCGTCTATTCCTATGAAGAGTCGGCGAGGACACTTTTCGACAATTATCTGGACAATATTGAGGCATTCTGTAATTGGGCCAGAATTCGTGATCCTCTGACTGGAGAGGAGATGGAGCCAGATGAGCGGCTTATGCGGTCCATTGAGGAGCAGATTGGGATATCCGATAATGCGAAGAAAGCATTCCGCGAGGAAATTCTGATCAGGATGTCCTCCTTCTCACGTAAGGGCAAGAAGTTCAGCTTTGATACGCATGATCGTTTGCGAGAAGCTATTGAGAAGAAGCTGTTTGCTGACATGAAGGATATCGTCAAGATCACAACATCAACGAAGACACCCGATGAATTACAGCTAAAGCGAATCAATGAGGTGTCTCGGAGATTGATCGATGAACATCATTATTGTCCGGTGTGCGCGAACGAGCTGCTTCGTTATGTAGGTAGCTTGTTAAATCGTTAGATGGACTTTCAAGAGTAAAGGATTATCCTTTATATCAGGATAATCCTTTTTTAGGTATAATGGTCAGGAGTAACATTAAACTATAGACTAGGAGAGGCTATAGACATCATGTTTAAAAACTGGAAAGCTATACTGCTTCTTGCTATCCCCTCCATCCTCTCCTTCGCAACCATGACCGTGACAGGGACGATTAATCTCATTGTGATAGGACAATTAGGAGCGACACTTATCGCTATTGTTGGGGTGTCGAACATTATAATGTACAATGGTTGGGCGTTATTCTCCGGTATTGGCCATACGGTGAATTATCTTGTCGCACAAAGCTATGGAGCCGGCGAATATCGTAGAGCTGTGGAAAGAACTTACCTAGCCTTATATGTCTGCTTGGGAGTGGCCCTGATCGTCTGTATAGCAGGGACAATGGGTAGTGGTTTTTTCCTGCGAGTGATTACAGATATGAGTGATATAGCTGAGACTGGAGAAATTTATGTACGACTTCGCTTCTATGCGATGGCGTTTGGTATATTTAGCTTTGTATTCCATGGATTTTTCCGCGGTATTGGGGATACCAGGACGCCTGCTTACCTAACTCTCATTTCCTGTGTTATCATGATCTTCCTAACCTATGTATTAACATATGGCGCCTATGGTTTCCCTGAGCTAGGCCTCGATGGAGCAGGATGGGCGTTCTTATTCGGTGAAGGGATTGGGTTCCTTGGATGTGTCTATGTATTCTTCGTCCGATTGAATAAGAGGTTTAACACGCGAATACGAGTGACACTCCACCGTGATGAATCTAAGCTAATCCTTCAAGAAAGCGGGAAGCTTGGTATACAGGAATTTGCTCTTAGCATCTCGATGTTTATATTCACCATGTTTGTCGCACGATTAGGACAGAATGCACTAGCGGCCAATGAAATTGCGCTTAATGTCATGTCATTTGGCTTCATGCCAGCCTTTGCCTTCGGTGCGACTGCAACGATCTTGGTAGGGCAACAAGTTGGTAAAGGTAATCCACTTTTAGGTCGACGAATGGGAACAGAAACAGCGATACTAGGAAGTATCATGCTTATTACCATAGGGATTATCGAATTTTTCTTCGCTGAACCGATTGCAAGGTTATTTAGTCCAGACCCCGAAATCTTTCATCTAGTAACTCGTTTAATTATGATATCAGCATTCTTACAGCTGTTCGATGGCTTGCTCAACTTTTATGCTGGTGGACTGAGAGGTATTGGAGATACGACCTTTCTGATGAAAAGCTCATTCTTCTTTGGTGTGTTAATCTTTGTCCCCTTATCTTATGTTCTTATCTTCATATTAGACTTGGGAAGTATTGGAGCTTGGTTATCCTTGTATACGTTTCTAACTCTATTCGCTATATCTGTAACTATACGTTTCTATCGAACTGATTGGTTAAATGTTAGATTAAAAGAGTGAGAAGGGGCTGTACTTCGATGCAATGGACAAAACGTAAATATGCGTTTGAGCAGCATTACATTCTCTTGTGAAAAGCGCAACTAATTATTCGGTTGTTCCGAGTAAGACTATGATTGCAGGACATACTAAGAGCATCTACTCATAGAGGGGTGTTTTTTTATGTATAACCAGAAAATCAAGCAAATGCTCCAATGTCTCGTCATCTACTGTGTTATGGTGGCTCTAGTTGTCGGTTGTCTCTTACCCGTTCAGTCTCATGCATTCGGCAGAGGTGCTCAAGGTCCAGATGTATATGCTGTACAAGGTATGATGAAGTCACTTGGGTATTATGCAGGTGTCATTGATGGCAAATTCGGGGTACAGTCTATGCAAGGAGTTAAGCTTTTCCAACGACAATACGGCTTGCCGGTTACCGGAGCCGTAGACAGCAGAACCTTGGAATCCATTCTATGGGCATATGCTGAGCTTAAGATTCCGAAGGATAATTCCCAGACTATACCCACTCCTACAAATCCCCCTGCGACAAGTACTCTCAATTCAGATGAGTTGCTGTTGTTAAAGCTGGTCAATCAAGAGAGAACGAGCAGGAAATTAGCCTCACTTACAGCAGACGCACCTCTATCTAAGGTTGCCGAAGTGAAAAGTCAAGATATGGCGGACAATCAATACTTCTCGCATCAATCACCAACCTATGGCTCACCCTTCGAGATGATGAAGCAATTCGGCATCGTTTATCAAACCGCAGGTGAGAATATTGCTTGTAATCAGACCGTAGAGGCGGCACATAAAGCGTTAATGGAATCCACAGGACATCGAGAGAATATTCTAAGCACCCAATTCACACATATTGGTATTGGCATCGTGAACGGAGGACCTTGCGGTAAGATGCTTACTCAACAATTTATTGGAAAATAATAAGCGGTATGAATTGTCTATAAACCATCAATCCTAATAACGGATAACAATCTACCTTATGAGATGGAGGATGGTGAGTAAAGATGGTCAAGATTGGATTGAGATTACCTGTAATTATTGGATTGGCTATTGCATTAACAGGCTGTGCTACTGATAATCAGCAAGGAATAGGAACGAATACTGATATAAATCAGCAAGGCATACCGAATAATGGTGCAGGAGTAAGTAGCCAGGGCTGGGATAATTCAAGGAACAACAACTTTACGGATACACACAATAATACACGGATGGAGATTAGTGACAAGATTGCAGACTCATTAACAGCTATGGATGAAGTGGATACAGCTACTGTATTACTTACTGATCAGAATGCTTATGTTGCGGTTGTATTGGATAATGGTACAGGGTATGGAGCGGCAAATCTGGGACGGAATGTTGGAAAAGGCAATACAGCTAATTTAGGCGCGAAGAGGACTCCGAATGCGATGGGTAATAATGCTACAACGGATCGCATGGGCCGTCAGGGTCCAGGCAAAGGCGATGAAGGCTTGACAGATGATTTAAAGGCGAATATTGCCCAGAAAGTAAAATCGGTCGAGCCCAATGTCGAGAACGTATATGTATCGGCTAACCCTGATTTCGTAGGCAGAATGCGTGGATACGGGGAACGATTCCAGAATGGACAGCCCATCCGGGGTATGATTATTGAGTTTAATACGTTAGTTAAACGAATATTCCCAACAGCTGAATAGCCCATTTTATAACAAAGAATACACCAATGCGCGCTGCCCTTCATAGTATAAATTTGACTGTATCCCTTCACCTTGTAATATGTTATAAGGCCCGAGCAAGGAGGGGTGACCACTATTGAAGGGTAGCGACCACAGAAGCAAATTTTTGTTAACGAACCGAGAACGCGAGGTTTTCGAACTGCTCGTTCAGGATAAGACGACGAAAGATATCGCCCAGCTGTTATTTATCAGTGAAAAAACGGTGCGAAATCACATTTCCAACGTCATGCAGAAACTGAACGTGAAAGGTCGATCTCAAGCTGTCGTCGAATTAATTAGACTCGGTGAACTTCAGATTTGAACGCTGTTCTTACTCCGTCGGCTTTACAATTCTTTCTAGGTGAAAACCTTCTCATTCATTCTATTCGGTTGCCCGGATAGATGGATCAGGAGGTTTTTCTGGTGCAGCGACTTCGAACCCTCCTGATTGTTCCTTTGTATATCCCCATCATATCACAATGAATGTTATAATTAATAAGTTGAATTTGAAGTAGGTATTTCTGTGGAGGGTATTCATCATGACGGATTGGTACGAGATGAGCTTTGGAGAAGATTATTTACTCGTTTACAAGCATCGTGATTTTGCTGGAGCCTACCGAGAGGTAGAAGCAATGGCAAGATGGCTGCAATTACCTGTAGGTGCGGAAGTATTCGATTTGTGCTGTGGGATGGGACGTCATTCGCTTGCACTTACTAACCTTGGATATAAGGTGACAGGGATGGATTTGTCTGAGGTGTTGTTGCATGAAGCGCGGAATACGGATGTGAATAAAGCTGTACGGTGGGTGCATGGTGATATGCGCGCCGTTCCTCTAGATGAGACCTTCGATGCAGTTGTGAACCTGTTTACTTCCTTTGGATATTTTGGCGATATGGCTGAGAACACACAAGTGCTTCATGAGATTCAACGGTTGGTTAAACCCGAGGGACGGTTTCTCATCGATTTTCTGAATCCTGAATCCGTGAGAAGAAAGCTGGTTCCTTATTCAGAACGTCTAGAAGGGGATATTACAATTAAGGAGTATCGTCGGATAGAGGATGGCAGTGTGAAAAAAGATATCGTGATGACGGAAGCTTCTAAACCAGAGCGGCGATATTCGGAGCAGGTTAAGCTGTATGAATTATCTGATTTCGTACACATGCTCGCCTCCACTTCTTTAGAAATTTCTGAGGTTTATGGTGATTATGAAGGCTCGGTTTATGAGCATGCAACATCAGCAAGACTCATTATGGTTGGTTCTAGGAAGGTATAAGTGATGATGAATAATCGGAATTTAGTTGATCAACGTACAGAACATATATTTCAAGTGAAGATCCCGTTACCATTTCCACTCCGCTGGGTGAATGCTTATGTCGTGAAGGGTTTTGAAGGCTACACGGTCATTGATCCAGGCATACATACGACCGATGCGATAGCTAGCTGGCTCGAGGCTCTGCGGTTAATGAATATGAATTTTTCGGATATTGAGCAAATTGTCTTAACCCATCATCATCCCGATCATTATGGCTTAGCAGGCTGGTTGCAACAGGAATCTGGGGCGCAGGTATGGATGTCTGAAGCGGGGAAACGGCAAGTTGACTATCTATGGGGCGCTTACCGAAGCGGCACAATGGATTTGCACGCTTTGTTCATGCTGCATGGTATGGAATCGCAGGTTGGAGATACACTTCTCGAACATATGGAAGGGTTTATCGAACTCGTATCACCTCAGCCTGAAGTCAACTTGATTCAGGACAATAAATTATTCTTACTTGGCGATCAGTATTATCAGCCCATCCACACACCAGGTCATGCTTATGGTCACCTTATCTTCTATCAAGAAGCTAGTGGAGTGGTATTCTGTGGAGATCATGTGCTTCCTCAGATTACACCGAACATCGGTCTGCTACCAGGTATAGATGACAATCCACTGCATTCCTTTCTAAACAGTCTGGAGATCATATCGGGATTATATGTCACGAATGCTTATCCGGGTCATCGCGACCCTTTTGCAGGCTTCACGCAGCGCTGCCACGAAATCATCGCTCATCATCATGATCGATTAGATCGTTTGGTTGTAATGGTAGATGAACCACGTTCTGCTTATGAGCTTTGCTTGAAGTTTTTTGGAACCAAATTGTCGATTCACCAGCTCCGCTTTGCCATGGTGGAAACGCTGGCCCATCTGGCTTACCTGCGTGAATCAGGAAGATTGGTTGAGATGCTGCGGGACAATACTATCTACTATCGTCGGGTGAGTGAATAATCGTTCAACTTCTAACTGTTACTGCTGCTGTTGTTGCTCTTCATTGAGCTTTGCCATTTCTTCTTCTTTATTCTCCTGCATACGATGGGCAATTCGGCTGCTTGCCGAAGCAGCTATGGCTCCAACGATATCATCGAGGAATGTATGACATTGGGGCCCGCCCTTTCTGTTCAAATCCTTCAATATCCCCGGCTTAAGCTTATCCACATAACCGAAATTAGTCATACCAATACTCCCATATACATTAACAATAGATAAGGCCAGAATTTCATCGCAGCCATATAGTCCTTCATCGTGCTGTATCATATCTTGCAGCGGCTGCAATAGTTTTCCTTCCTCTGCCAAGATGTCAAGCTGTATGCCGGTCAATAAAGCATTCTGAACTTCCCTCTTCGTTAAAACCATATCCACATTATGAATACATTCTTCTATCGTTAAGTCCGGAAAATAATCCTTCTGCAGCATCAGAACCAGCTCGGCAATATGATGCTTAGTTACTCCCCTCTGAGCTAACCACGAATCTGTTGCTTCCGCTACTTTTTTGCTATTGAGATTATAAGCCAAGTGGATCCCCCCAAAAAAATATCATAAGTATAAGTTTAACTTTGACCGTAATGTTCCTCATCGTAACATATTCATGACGTTAGATAAATGATGTTTTAAAACATAAGCTAGTTTCGTGGACAAATCCGGTATAAAAACAAGCTAGGCTCGTATACATAGGAATAAGATGCTTCAAAAACTAGCATATGCTTACAAAGTTAGTTTTATCGACTGCTCGCGCAGTCATCAAAAACTTTAGGAGGTCGTAACCATGAAGCATATTCGTTTCATTCGCCGGTTCTTGCTTGTAGGTCTCGTATCGATTCCACTTCTTCTGTCGGGATGCGGATGGTTTGGAGCTGAGGAGACCAGCACGCAGATTGATCCGCCCCAGGTAGATTATGAGCTGGAAACAGAAATATTCACGGACGAAGCAGATGAAGAAGTTATGGCTGAACCCGAGCAGCTGGCACCAGTAACGTTGTATTACAAGGATGCCCAGGGTTATGTTGCTCCGATAGGACTGAGAATACCTGCTGAGGAGAAGATTGCGGAGCTTGCATTGGAGTATATGGTCGATGGAGGACCTGCGGAAGGACTATTACCGTCTGGATTTAGTGCACTCATACCCAAAGGGACGACCATAGTTACGAATATAACCAATAATGGTCTGGCCATTGTGGATTTCTCTGAGCACTTTACCCAGTATAATCCTCAGGATGAACGCAAAATTCTAGAAGCTATTACTTGGACGTTAACTGGCTTCAAATCCGTCAACAAGGTAGAAATTTGGGTGGCTGGCAGAGTGCTCAAACAAATGCCAGTTGATGGAACACCTCTGGATGAGCCTCTGACTAGAGGGATGGGAATAAATCTAGAGAGAACTCAGGATGTAAATCCTGCATTAGCATCGGCAGTGACATTATATTTTCAAAGTCAGAATACAGACAATTATACGTATTATGTGCCGGTCACTCGCCTTATTCCACACACAGAAGATATGACTGCAGCAGCTGTACATGAACTAGTGAAGGGACCTGTGGATGAATCACAGCTTTCTAGTGTTATGGCGTCTACGACTGAAGTACTAAATGTTGAACAAAAGGAAGATACGGTTATCGTAAATTTCGGCCGCAATATTATAGGTTCAGATCATAAAGTTTCGGCAGATAGCCTGCAAGCTCTAGTGCTATCATTGACTGAACAAATAGGCGTCCCCAAAGTTCAGATCATGATTGATGGTCAAGCGGTAGCAGCAGCTTCTGATAATGTCAATTATTCGACACCGGTTAGCCGTCCATCACAGGTGAATCCTCAGAAATTGTAGTCATCATGGGACTATTCGCAGTCAATTATAGTATAAAATTTATTATTAAGCATCACAATATGTAAGTCATAAAGTGCCCCTACGTTATTCAGAGTAGAGGCACTTTGTATGAGATGCTTTTTATAGTGGTGCATTAATGGTGTAATTATGGGGCGGGTTTGGTAGAATAAAGTAAATCTAAAACTAAGCTTATGCTTTCGAAGTAGTTTTATCGACTGCTCGCGCAGTCATCAAAAACTTTTAGGGGTTGTTAATATTGAGAACTAATGGTCGCAAGGGAAATGAGTTGAGATCCGTTTCCATTACACCTAATGTGAATAAATATGCTGAGGGTTCAGTACTTATTGAGTTTGGTGAAACTCGTGTATTGTGTACAGCCTCATTGGAGGAGAAGGTTCCTTCCTTTATGAAAGGTCAAGGCAAGGGCTGGGTCACTGCAGAATATGCCATGCTGCCTAGAGCAACACATACGAGAAACCAACGTGAAGCGGCGAAGGGTAAGCTTAGCGGAAGAACGATGGAAATACAGCGTCTGATTGGTAGAGCTCTTCGTTCAGTCGTTGAGCTGGACAAGCTCGGAGAACGCACATTAACTTTAGATTGTGATGTGCTCCAAGCTGATGGTGGGACTAGAACGACTTCAATTACGGGCGCTTTTGTGGCCATGGTAATAGCAATGAATAAGCTGGTGAAGGACGGTAAGCTTCCACGGATACCTGTCACCGATTTCCTTGCATCCGTTAGTGCGGGAGTGATCGATAATGAGCCAAGAGTTGATCTATGCTATGAAGAGGATTCCAAGGCGAAGGTAGACATGAATGTAGTCATGACAGGTTCCGGCGCTTTAGTGGAAATTCAGGGCACTGGTGAAGAGTCACCTTTCTCTAGAGAAGAGCTGGACCAGCTACTCGCCTTGTCCGATCTAGGTATACAGCAGCTTGTTGAAATCCAAAAACAGACCTTAGCGCTTATTGGTATTAGTTTGGGGGAATAGTGATGCTAAACTCATCTTCACGGCTTGTTGTAGCAACGACGAATAAGGGGAAAGTGAAGGAATTCGTCCACCGATTGAAGGGAATGAACTGTGAGATTTATAGCTTGTCTGATTTCGCTGGTGTACCCTCCGTCGTGGAAGACGGTCATACATTCCTAGAAAATGCAGAGAAAAAAGCCAGAATCATCGGTACTGCACTGAATTTGATCTCATTAGCCGACGATTCTGGATTATGTGTGGAGACCTTACAAGGTCAGCCTGGAGTATACTCGGCAAGATATGCGGGAGAGCAGGCTACTGATGAAGATAATGTGATTAAATTGCTGCAGGAGCTAGATCATCTGTCTGTGGTCGGAGATTACGATAGCCTCATAATGCCCATCCATCCCCTGGGTTACAAGCTACTTAGTCCTGCCTATTTTGCATGTGCACTTGTGCTCTATGATCCCTCGAAGGACATGATAATCAGAGTAGAAGAAACCTGCCCAGGATGGATTGTTGATCAGCCATGTGGAGAGGGTGGATTCGGATACGATCCGATATTTTACCTACCTGAATTCGGTCGAACCATGGCCGAACTGACTATAGCGGAGAAGAATACGATTAGTCATCGGGGTAAAGCGTTGGACAGCTTGGTTAATCAGCTAGGACTGTGATCTTATATTCTCTCAACCAATAATCAATTTGATACAGATATGCAAACAGCTGAGGACCCGTCATTAATTGACCGAACCAAGGCAAATTAAATTCAGCGGCATCTAAATCTGCTAATTTGCGAATTTTTTTAACATCAATAAATGGGAGTAGAGGTGACGATGTATCGTCAAGAATGTTTAATACCTTTGATTTCATAGCAACTAGATAATTAGGGTTATGTGTTTTGGGGTATGGACTTTTTCGGCGTGTTAGCACTTCGTACGGGAGTATGCCCTCTAGAGCTTGTCGCAGAATCCCTTTGGCACGGTTACCAGCATTCTTCATCTCCCATGGGATATTCCATACATATTCGATTAGACGATGATCACAATAGGGTACGCGAACCTCTAGTCCAACGGCCATACTCATTCGATCCTTGCGATCAAGCAAGGTAGGCATAAACCGGGTAATATTCAGATAGGACATCTCTCTCATACGAGATTCCGTGGCATTCTCTGACGCCAACCGAGGAACCTCAGCAAGCGCTTCTTCGTAACGATTAACTACATATTGTGAAGGTTGAATCCACGCATTGAAATCCTCTGAGAATAGATTGATGCGATCTCTCGTCCCCAGAGACCAAGGAAAGGTGTTAGCTTGTAGAGCATCCTCTCTGTAAAACCATGGATATCCGCCGAATATTTCGTCCGCTGCTTCTCCAGAGATCGCAACAGTTGCCCCCTTCTTGATCTCCTTACAGAACAGTAATAGAGAGGCATCTACATCAGCCATCCCGGGAATGTCGCGTGCGTGTACCACATCCTTCAATGCTTCAACAAGTTCGGGTGTATCGAAGGCGATATCGTGATGGATTGTACCTGAATATGAGCTCATACGCTCAATCCATGGCGCATCTGCATTCGGTTGGAATGCACTCTCTTTAAAGTGTTTGTCATTATCTACATAGTCTACCGAATACGTATGCAGTGGCTCCAATTGGTGTGATCTGTAATATTCAGATGCGATTGCTGTAAGAGCGCTCGAATCTAAACCTCCAGAAAGCAGAGTGCAAATAGGCACATCAGAGACTAGCTGACGTTCAACGGTATCCTGTAATAATGCTTTTACATGAACGGCTGTAGTCTCCAGATCGTCCTCGTGTTCCCTGCTTACTAGGCGCCAGTATGTTCTTTTCTGTAAACCATTCCGATCAATCATGAGACAGCAGCCTGGCTTTAACTCGAATACATGGCTATAGATCCCATGCCCTGGTGTTCGTGCTGGACCGATTGCGAATATCTCAGCAAGACCTTCACGACCAACTGCCGCTTCTACCTTAGGATGAGCCAGAATAGCTTTCATTTCCGAGCCGAATACATACATGCCTTTATCATTATGGGTATAGAATAATGGCTTAACACCTACACGATCGCGAGCAAGGAATAATGATTGTTCCTTATCATTCCATACACCAAAGGCGAATATGCCATTCAG
Source organism: Paenibacillaceae bacterium (assembly GCA_040904605.1). Lineage (GTDB taxonomy): Bacteria > Bacillota > Bacilli > Paenibacillales > UBA4045 > UBA4045. The sequence goes on along the minus strand of JBBDTA010000109.1, from coordinate 62,647 downwards.
GCGATCTAGACAATCGGGGCCCCATTCGACATAAGCATTCAATAAAACTTCTGTATCACAAGAGGTGGTGAAAGGATGACCTCTTACCTGAAGCTCATGACGAAGCTCTGGGGCGTTGTATAATTCCCCATTGTATACAATGACGTACGAATATCCATCGAGTTTGCGTATCATAGGCTGCTTTCCATTCTCAGGATCAATAACACTCAAGCGACGGTGGCCTAATGCGCAATGGCTTGTAATCCATGTGCCTGCCGCATCAGGACCTCTTGGTTTGAGTGTTTCTGTCATATTCTCAATGATTGTTGGGTGCTTCGTTAGATCCATATTCCAGTCGATCCAACCAGTAATTCCACACATAGACGTTCTCCTCTTCTGAATAATACTTGTGACCCGACGTTATACCAAATTTATGCGAAATACACGTATAAAATGTCTGTCCCCCTGGTTATGCTAACGCAAAAAGCTTATGGCTGCGAAGTAACAACTGATAAAGGGAAGGGGTCTGAACATGAACAAAATTAAGAATGCCCGATTTATGCGTTCCGTGGAAACGGATGGTAAGGTTGTCGCGGAGGTCGAATTTTCGATGGAGCTTAGTGACCAGCCGGCAGAGAGTGCGAATATGGGTACAGAACAGAAGTTTGTAGCGGTTCTAGAGAATGATGGAGGTTCAACCTACAATTTACGCCAGGTATATAAGAATGATTCCACTATGGCCATAGATTGGTACGATAATGCGGAGCATCAAGCCTATGTCGATGTGACGAATTCGATGTTTGGCGATTCACAGTTGAACATGGATCGAGAAAGCTTCGTTCTCGATGTATTGGATTGTGAGGGCGTGAGAGTGGATATGGAGAGCGGGCGGTAACAACAATTCAATCCGACTGTACATGAAGAAGAATGTCAGGAGAACAAAAAAACTCGCAAACTATTGCGAGTTTTGATGATTGAAACTATACGTCCCAGGAGCGATTCGAACGCCCGACCGACGCCTTAGAAGAGCGCTGCTCTATCCAGCTGAGCTACTGGGACACAACATAATTATTGCAATGGAGCGGGTGAAGGGAATCGGACCCTCGCCTCAAGCTTGGGAAGCTGGCGTTCTACCACTGAACTACACCCGCACGTTCCCGTTTGCAGCAAGAAACATCATATCATATGATTAAATGAAAATCAACACTCCTATTCTTAGTATTTATTTAAATTGTTATTTTAGTTGTGCAAGTAAGTCGTGCTATAATAGTAGAGCAAATATAATACATCGCCCACAGTTAGGAGCTGGTGGCCATCGATAGCATACGTAAAGACAATGTGATTCTGCTGCCTAAAACCATCGACTATTACCAAGAAGAGCTAACACATTTATTGGAAACAGAGAAGTATGAGGAAGCAGTGCGGCTGCTTCAATTTCTACTCCAATGCCGGAATGACGATGAACAAACCTCGGAGGAGTGGAATGCTCTTCTAGAATGGCTGCGGACAACCTTTATTGAATATAGTGAGCTAGATGTTCCTCCTGATTCTGAATCTGATGATGAGGAGGAAGTAACGGAGAAGGATTTACATAAACAACGATTCTATACTAAGATGTCTGAGGATCCTAACTACGTAAAAAAGCTATTAGAAATCATACTGTCTGATCCTCGATTAGACAAAAAAATGGTCGCGCTCGAGCAGCTTGTAATTGCTGACCATCCGCAGATTAATGACACATTAATACGATGGCTGGAGCAGGTCGATCTTCATCCATTAGTTCAATTTAAAGTGCTGAGAACCCTGCGAGAAAGACACTGTACAGGGGCTGTGAAGATTCAAAGATGCGGCGAACAAGTGGAGATTGATATTGCACTCACTCCCTTGCAACTTGAACAATACCCTACTGGGGTGCAACATGTGATTCATCGTATCAAAGACGTTAGTGAGGTTCATCATCCGAATTTGACTTATTTTGTCGAACATACTTGGCAGGAATTCCTTGCTTATATATATGGAACCTCCTTGTATAAGCCGCTTCAGCAAATGGACGAGGATGATATTGAGGTCTGGGCAGCCGCTCTTCATCAGGCAGTAGTAGAGACAATGACGGGATCTGCTGACGAGGAAACTATCAATTCAAGCTATGATTTGGATGCTGAACAGCGTATCCAGATGGAGCATGCTTATGAACGAATAAAAAGCTTCATTGCCTCCGTTTTTGTATCTTAAATTTGTTCTAACGCTGAATACTGCGCAATGTGAATACGGTTATCTCGGGACGGCATAGAAATCGAACGGGTATATGTGCAGTGCCTATGCCTCTGTTGGTATAAATGATCCTCGTGCCAGTTCGATGATCTAATGTGTGTAAACCATGAACAAATTTCTTGCCGCCAGGGGGTGTAATAACTGCACCCACAAACGGGAGTCTGATTTGGCCACCATGACTATGTCCTGAGAGCTGCAGGTCAATAGGATAATCTGTGGCTTGATCTGCAAATTCAGGTTCGTGAGCCAGGAAGAGAGTAAAGACATTCGGATCAGTCTTATGAAATGTTCGTTCTAAATTCGGCTTACCCAAGAACATATCATCCACACCTGCAATCTGAATCGACTTGCCATTGCGTTTGATTCTGATGCTTTCATTACGAAGTACCTTGAAGCCACCCGCCTCATATACCTCAATAACTTGAGCGGAGCGATTGTAGCCAGAATAATAATCATGGTTACCCATCACGGCATAAAAGCCTAGAGGTGCTGAGTTTAAATGTGTCAAAGTCTCGACACATTCTCGAACATAAGGTACAACCTCTGCATCGAAAAAATCGCCAGTGAATACGATCATATCTGGCTTTAGTGTGTTAATCGTCGATATGAGCTTGATTAGATGTGTAGTATCATAGAAAAATCCATAGTGAAGATCGCTGAATTGCAATATCCGCATACCATCGAAAGCCGAGGGCAGGCGTGGTAAGCTAAGCTCAAGCTGAGTAGTTTCGATCCAACGAGGCTCAGCGAAATAAGAATAGAATGGAACCGCACATGTAGCTAGAAAGCCAAGGGTGGCCCAGCTGCTTCGCTTCAAGAAGGTTCTCCTGTTCATGATTGGTTGTTGTTTCTTTATTGGTTTAGTCACAGATTTAAGTCTCCCATACATAGTTACAGTTCTCTAATTATATATGATGATACAGGCCGATTAATAGCTTCCAAGATGCCCACCTTGAAAAGAAATAGTTTTATGCTTATAATGTAATGGTTATAATGGCCTGTAGGCGGATCGCCGTATGTACAAGGTATTCTTAAACCCTAGGATAGGGTAATCGTTGGAGGGGAAAGCATAGAATGAAAGCAACTTGGGAAAAGATAGAGAAGAACATCGGAGTTCTCGAAGTAGAAGTCGATGCGGAGCAAGTCAGTTTAGCACTGGACAAAGCGTTCAAGAAAGTAGCGGGGAAAGTAAACGTTCCGGGATTCCGTAAAGGGAAGGTACCTCGTTCTATTTTTGAAGCTAAATTTGGTATTGAAAGCCTCTATAGAGATGCAATCGATATTATACTGCCAGACGCATATATGGAAGCTGTTAAGGAAACAGGTATTGATCCAATTGATCGTCCGGACATCGATTTTGATGAGTTTTCGAAAGGTAATACTTTCGTATTCAAAGCCAAGGTAATGGTGAAGCCGGAGGTACAGCTAGGAGCATACAAAGGATTAGAAGTTCCTGAACAGAGTGCGGAAGTTACTGCTGAAGAAATTAATAGTGAATTGGAAAGCCAACAAAAGCGTCGTGCTGAATTAATCGTAGTAGAAGAAGGCACTGTAGAGAATGGCGACATTGCCATTATCGATTATGAAGGTTCAGTGGATGGCGTCCTATTCGATGGCGGCAAGGCCGACAATCATTCGCTGGAGCTTGGATCGAATAGCTTCATTCCTGGCTTTGAGGAACAGGTTGTCGGAATGAGCAAGGAAGAGGTCAAGGATATTAATGTGACTTTCCCTGAAGCTTATCACTCTGAAGATTTGGCTGGTAAGGAAGCCGTCTTTAAAGTGACTTTACACGAAATCAAGCGCAAGCAATTACCGGAGCTTGATGATGAATTTGCTAAAGATGTTAGTGAATATGAGACGCTTGAAGAATATAAACAAGATATTGAGAACAAGCTTAAGGAACGCAAGCTGAAAGACAATGAGATTACGATCGAATCAACAGTTATTGAGAAGGCAGCTTTATCTGCTGAGGTTGAAATTCCTGCAGTCATGGTTGATACTGAAGTCAATAGAATGGTAGAAGAATTTGGTAATCGCCTACGGATGCAAGGTATGAATATGGAGATGTACTTCCAATTCTCAGGTCAGAATGAAGATGCGCTTAGGGAACAGATGAAGGATGAAGCTGAGAAGAGAGTTCGCAGCCAGCTCGTATTGGAAGCTATCGCGAATGCAGAGAATGTAATTGTAGACGAAGAAGATCTGAACGGAGAGCTTACCAGATTGTCAGAGGTTTACAAAAAGTCCGCAGATGAGCTCCGCAGTATTATCGAGTCTAATGGTACAATTGACGATTTCAAACAAGACTTAAGAACAAAAAAAACCGTTAAACTTCTCGTGGAGAGTAGCAAGCTTATTACGGAAGTAGCATAAAATAATTAAAGGTAAGGCACGTATATTTCCATCACGTGCCTTCTTTTTCGCTAATTACACTAAATAGGATCGTCTGAAAAAATGACATGACCATTAGATAATGGTAAAATGAGCTTGTAACTTACTTAACACTAGGAAGCGGGGTTGGGAGCATGAGTTTAGTACCTATCGTTGTGGAGCAAACAAACCGTGGCGAAAGATCGTACGACATTTACTCAAGATTATTGAAGGATCGCATCATCTTTCTCGGAAGCGCCATCGATGATGATGTTGCCAATGCCGTCATTGCGCAGCTATTGTTCCTTGCCGCAGACGATCCTGAGAAGGATATCCATCTTTATATTAACTCTCCTGGAGGGTCTGTAACCGCAGGATTGGGTATACTGGATACGATGCGATTTATTAAACCTGATGTATCCACGATTTGTATGGGAATGGCTGCAAGTATGGGCTCACTTCTACTAACAGCTGGAGCGAAAGGCAAACGTTTCGCATTGCCGAATGCAGAGGTTATGATTCACCAACCACTTGGCGGGGTGCGAGGGCAAGCTACAGATATTAAAATTCACGCTGACTGGATTATTCGTACCAAACAGAAGCTTAATGAGATGTATGTAAATTTTACAGGTCAGCCACTGAAGAAAATTGAACGTGATACGGATCGTGATAACTTCATGAGTGCGGAAGAAGCTAAGGATTACGGTCTGATAGACAAAGTTATTGTTCAATAATGAAGACTTAACCCTGAAATAAAGAGGTGATTCAATGTTTAAGTTTAACGATGAAAAAGGTCAATTGAAATGTTCATTCTGTGGTAAATCTCAAGACCAGGTTCGTAAGCTGGTCGCTGGTCCTGGTGTATATATTTGTGATGAGTGCATCGAGCTATGTACCGAAATCGTCGAGGAGGAACTCGGTCACGAGGATGAACTTGATCTGAAGGATGTTCCAAAGCCGAAGGAGATTCTCTCCACACTCGATCAATACGTCATCGGTCAGGAGCAAGCGAAGAAATCGCTATCCGTAGCCGTATACAATCACTATAAACGTATTAATTCGCAGAGCAAGACAGAGGATGTTGAGCTACAGAAGAGTAATATCCTGCTGGTTGGTCCAACGGGTAGTGGTAAGACACTTCTGGCGCAGACACTTGCGAAGATACTGAATGTACCTTTTGCTATTGCGGATGCTACATCATTAACAGAAGCTGGCTATGTAGGTGAGGACGTTGAGAATATTCTTCTTAAGCTCATTCAGGCAGCCGATTACGATGTAGAGAAAGCTGAGCGTGGCATCATCTACATTGATGAGATTGATAAGGTTGCCCGTAAATCGGAGAACCCATCTATTACTCGCGATGTATCCGGTGAGGGTGTACAACAAGCGTTATTAAAAATTCTTGAAGGCACCGTTGCTTCCGTTCCTCCACAAGGCGGTCGTAAGCACCCACATCAAGAGTTCATTCAGATTGATACAACGAATATTCTATTCATCTGTGGTGGGGCATTCGACGGTCTAGAGCAGCTGATTAAACGAAGAATAGGCAAGAAGGTTATTGGATTTGGTAATGACAGTATCAAGGGTGATCTGAAGGCTGGAGAGTATTTATCCTTGGTTCTACCTGAAGATCTACTCAAATTCGGTCTAATTCCTGAATTCGTGGGTCGTTTGCCAATTATCTCCTCCTTGGAGCCGTTGGATGAGGATGCATTAATCCGTATTCTAACAGAGCCGAGGAATGCATTGGTTAAGCAATACCAGAAGATGCTGGAGATGGACAATGTGAAGCTGGAATTTAAAGCAGATTCGTTAGTGGCCATTGCCAAGGAAGCAATTAAGCGGAATACGGGTGCCCGTGGCTTACGTGCTATAATTGAGGGGATCATGCTGGATGTCATGTTTGAAGTGCCTTCTAGAGATGATGTTACTCATTGCATGATAACGGAGAAGGTTGTTCAGGATAAGACTCAGCCAGAATTATCGAATAAGGATGGCAAGGTTGTCAAACGTAAAGAAGAGAGCGCATGATGCTCCCTTCTCCTACATAAATCAAGTCCATAATTCCGCCATGGATAAATCTGTGGGGGAGTTTTTGGTGTAATTGGGGAGAATGTATTTTTTTCTTAGGATAGGGGAGAGCGCTATGTTCCACAGAACGGAAACGAGACCCGTGCGAGTCGGTGAGCTGACGATAGGCGGCAGCAACGAAGTCATCATGCAGAGCATGTGTACGACGAAGACAGCTGATGTCAAATCTACGGTTGCTGAAATCCTTCGCCTTGAAGAAGCCGGCTGCCAGTTAGTTAGAGTTACTGTGAATAACAAAGAAGCTGCTGCAGCCATCAAGGAAATCAAGAAGCAGATTCACATTCCGTTGGTATCTGACATTCATTTTGATTATCGACTTGCCTTATTAGCGATTGAGAACGGTATTGACAAGGTGCGAATTAATCCTGGTAATATTGGACGACGTGAGAAAGTCGAGGCTGTTGTTAAAGCTTGCAAGGAGCGAGCAATTCCGATTCGGATCGGCGTGAATGCCGGTTCTCTGGAGAATCACCTGCTGGAGAAATATGGATATCCTACTCCAGAAGCTATGGTAGAGAGCGCTATGTTCCATATTGGTGTATTAGAAGAATATGACTTCCAAGATATTATTGTTTCTTTGAAGGCTTCGGATGTTCCGATGGCGATTGCTGCCTATTCTCTGGCTGCACAGAAAATTCAATATCCCCTACATTTAGGTATTACAGAATCGGGGACGTTATTCGCCGGCTCGGTCAAGAGCTCAGCTGGATTAGGTGTTCTGCTCAACATGGGTATTGGCTCTACGATTCGGATCTCATTAAGTGCAGATCCTGTAGAGGAAATTAAAGTATGTAAAGAGCTACTTAAGACCTTTGGTCTCATAGCTAATGCACCAACTCTTGTTTCATGCCCAACCTGCGGTAGATTAGATATAGATTTGTTCTCTGTAGCTAATGAAGTTGAGCAATACCTAGAGAAGGTGAAGGTGCCCATTAAGGTATCTGTTCTAGGTTGCGCTGTGAATGGCCCTGGAGAAGCTCGTGAGGCTGATATTGGTATTGCGGGAGCGCGGGGTGAGGGTATGCTCTTCCGTTATGGTGAGATGATTCGCAAGGTGCCAGAAGATGAGCTTGTGAATGAATTGAAGAAAGAAATTGATCAGATTGTGTTGGAATTTGAGCGTACAGGCTCTATACCTGGTCGTAAGCACTAATCTATTCCTATAATAACAAATCCTCATTCTGATGAATGAGGGTTTTTTCAATGCTCCGATTAACCTCTCTTATAGAAGGTAATAATAACAATAGCTATGAACTGGTTAATATGGAAGGGGTCTTTAACATGAGCTTGAATATGATCATTATGCTCGTTCAAGTATTTTTTGCAGTGATCATCGGGTTATACTTCTTGGGTTTACTACGAGGGCAGCGAACGAGTCGAAGTGCAATAGATAAAGAGTCTCGTAAAGAACTTGAGAAGCTGCGTAAGCTTCGAACGATCTCATTAACACAGCCTCTATCAGAGAAAACAAGACCGGCATCACTTTCGGATATTGTTGGTCAAACGGAGGGGTTGAAGGCGTTAAAGGCCGCTCTATGTGGTCCTAACCCACAGCATGTGTTGATATATGGTCCACCGGGTGTTGGGAAGACGGCAGCGGCTCGAGTGCTGCTCCATGAAGCAAAGAAAAACCCGATGTCTCCATTTGGCTTACATGCTAAGTTTACCGAAATTGATGCAACCATTGCACGGTTTGATGAGAGAGGTATTGCTGATCCGCTAATTGGATCGGTGCATGACCCGATTTATCAGGGAGCTGGAGCTATGGGGGTGGCTGGTATACCACAACCGAAGCCTGGAGCGGTAACTAAAGCTCACGGAGGTATTCTATTTATTGATGAAATCGGTGAACTGCACCCCACACAGATGAATAAATTATTAAAGGTTCTGGAGGACCGTAAGGTGCATCTAGAAAGTGCTTATTACAATTCTGAGGATATTCATATCCCTCAGCACATTCATGATATATTTCAGAATGGACTACCTGCTGATTTCCGACTCGTTGGTGCAACGACTAGAAATCCACACGAAATTCCAGCTGCATTAAGATCGCGTTGTATGGAGATATTCTTCCGTCCATTAAATCCTGAAGAGATTGGTCTAATTGCTAAGAAAGCGATCAATAAGATTGGATTTCCTGAGAATAAGGAAGCTGTAGACATTGTAATGCAGTATGCCACGAATGGTCGGGAGGCAGTGAATGTCATCCAGCTATCGTCCGGGCTAGCCATGACGGAGAAGAGAGATCAATTGTCAGCAGCTGATGTGGAATGGGTTGTCAATAGCAGTCAAATTCCTCCTCGTTTTGAGAAGAAGATACATCCAACCCCTCTAATTGGCGTAGTGAATGGACTAGCCGTGTATGGCCCTAATATGGGTTCTATTCTTGAGCTAGAAGTAAGCGCAGTACCTGCTTATCAATCTGGAGAAGGTCGGATTACCTTGACTGGTATTGTAGACGAAGAGGAGCTTGGGAGTGGTAATAAGACCCTGAGACGAAAAAGTATGGCTCGCGGCTCGGTAGAGAATGTTATGACAGTACTTCGTCAATACGGCTTACACACAGCAGATTATGATTTACACGTTAATTTTCCTGGGGGGCTACCAATCGATGGTCCATCGGCTGGCATAGCTATTGCTACAGCAATAGCATCCGCTATAATGGGAATACCCATAGATCATACGATTGCTTTAACAGGTGAATTGAGCATTCAAGGTAAAGTAAAGCCAGTAGGAGGCGTTGCAGCCAAAATAGAAGCAGCATGTCAGGCTGGGGTAAAGACAGTCTATATTCCAAGTGAAAATTGGCAGCGCATGTTTGAAGGCTACACCGATATGCAAATTATCAAGGTTGATTCCCTTGATGAAGTTTTCGACCAAGTTCTCGGAACTCGCACCTTTTCGAATCCATTGCCGAGAATACCGAGCATTGAAGCGATTCCTGCTGCAACCATATCGATTTTACATGCTGGTTCAGTAAGTATGGAGCCTTAATTGGTGTTTGCAAAGTAGTTTTGTTACAATTAAGAATGTACAATGAAGGAAACATTTGAATTTTGCGTATTACGAATTGGGCTTAAATTGTTAATGGAGGTGCTATGAATGGGAACTAACAGGATGAAGCGTCGTATTCCTTTGCTGCCTTTAAGAGGATTACTTGTATATCCGAGCATGGTACTCCATCTTGATGTTGGACGTGATAAATCGGTTAAGGCTCTAGAACATGCAATGGTGGATGACCATACCATTCTTCTATGCTCTCAATCAGAGGTGAACATAGAGGAACCGACAATGGACGACATTTATCGCGTAGGAACAATGGCTAAGATTCGGCAAATGCTCAAGCTACCCAACGGAACAATTCGTGTACTTGTCGAGGGAATCACTCGAGCTGAAATTGTAGAGTATTTGCCAACCGAAGAATACTTCGAAGTGTTGGTCAAACTATTGCCCGAGCTGGAGTTAGCTGATCCCGAGATCGATGCTCTTATGCGTACTGTATTGAACCAGTTTGAGTACTACATTAATCTCTCGAAGAAAGTAACACCAGAGACATTAGCTGCTGTATCCGATATTGAAGAGCCTGGTCGGTTGGCTGATGTAATCTGCAGTCATTTATCCTTAAAAATTAAAGATAAACAAGAAATCCTAGAGACGGTTGATGTTCGTCTACGTCTGGAGAAGCTACTTGATATTCTGAATAACGAGCGCGAGGTTCTAGAGCTTGAGCGTAAAATCAGTCAACGTGTCAAGAAACAGATGGAGAAAACTCAGAAGGAATATTATTTGCGTGAGCAGATGAAAGCGATCCAGAAGGAGTTAGGTGATAAAGAAGGACGTACTGGTGAAATTGAGGAGCTCCGTGCTCAAGTTGAGGAGCTTGCACTTGCTGATAAGGTTAAGGAGAAAGTTGAGAAGGAAATCGATCGACTGGAGAAGATGCCAATTACCTCTGCAGAAGGGGCCGTCATTCGGAATTATGTGGATTGGCTAATCGGTTTGCCTTGGCGAACGTCAACTGAAGATGATATCGATATTAAGAAAGCAGAAGCTATTCTTGATGAAGATCATTACGGTCTGGAGAAACCCAAGCAGCGTGTCCTCGAATATTTGGCAGTACAGCAATTAGTGAAAAAATTAAAGGGGCCTATACTTTGCTTAGTAGGCCCTCCTGGTGTCGGTAAGACTTCCTTAGCTCGCTCAATTGCTCGATCCCTTGGACGCAAATTTGTTAGAATGTCGCTTGGTGGAGTTCGTGATGAGGCTGAGATTAGAGGACATCGCCGGACTTATGTGGGAGCCATGCCAGGACGTGTTATTCAAGGTATGAAGAATGCGGGTTCGAACAATCCAGTTTTCTTGCTCGATGAGATCGATAAGATGGCTATGGATTTCCGTGGTGATCCCTCATCTGCACTCTTAGAGGTGCTTGATCCAGAGCAGAACAATACATTTAGTGATCATTATATTGAAGTTCCCTTTGATTTATCCAACGTGATGTTCGTAACTACAGCTAATGCCGTCCATAACATTCCACGCCCTTTATTGGATCGTATGGAAGTGCTCTACATTCCGGGGTATACCGAATTGGAGAAGCTACGAATCGCTGACCGATATCTGCTTCCGAAGCAGCGTAAGGATCACGGTCTGAATGAGGAACAGCTGCAGATGGATGATGTGTCCATGTTGAAGGTTATTCGTGAATATACCCGTGAAGCGGGAGTTCGTAACTTAGAGCAACAGATAGCTACACTTTGCCGTAAGACAGCCAAGGAGGTAGTATCTGCACAATTAATTGAGAAAGTTCTACTACCGGATCACATTAAGGATTACTTAGGTCCACAGAAATACCGTTATGGAATGGCTGAAGAGGAAGATCAGATAGGCGCTGTAACCGGTCTTGCTTGGACGGAGGTTGGAGGAGACACTCTAATCATTGAAGTAACCGTCCTTCCAGGCACAGGGAAACTGACGCTTACCGGTAAACTAGGTGATGTGATGAAGGAATCAGCTCAAGCGGCCTTCAGTTATACGAGATCCAGATCAGCCCAGCTCAACATCGACCCGGGCTTCCATGAGAAGAACGATATTCATATCCATATTCCTGAAGGTGCTATTCCTAAGGATGGGCCGTCAGCAGGGATCACTATGGCGACTGCACTGATATCAGCTTTAACGAATATTCCTGTATCACGTATGGTTGCGATGACTGGGGAAATTACACTGCGTGGGCGAGTTCTACCTATCGGTGGGCTAAAGGAAAAAGCGCTGGCAGCTCATCGAGCTGGTATTACAACCATTATTATTCCTAAAGATAATGATAAGGATATTGAGGATATTCCGGAAAGCGTAAGGAATGACCTGAAGTTTGTCCAAGTCATTCATATGGATCAGGTTCTAAACGAAGCACTTACTCGTCCATTCCACCTTGTCATTGAACAGACTGTAATTGTGGGTGATCGGATATGATTCTGAATATTCACAACGCCGAGTTTCTGACTAGTGTTGCAACACTCTCACAATTGCCTGAGGAAACCCTGCCAGAGGTCGCTCTAGCAGGGCGTTCCAATGTCGGCAAATCATCATTAATTAACCGAATGCTCGGTCGTAAATCGATGGCTAAGACGAGTGGAACTCCTGGCAAAACGCAGATGTTAAACTATTATAACATTGACTCTCAGCTCTATTTGGTAGACTGCCCAGGTTATGGTTATGCTAAGGTCTCTCAAGTACAACGTAGACAGTTCGGCAATCTGATAGAGAAGTATATGGTGAAGCGCGAGAAGCTTCGCTTGGTCTTACAATTGATCGATCTGAGGCATCAGCCATCTAAAGAGGACTTAAGTATGTTCTCCTGGTTGATTCATAATGGAATGACGGTATGTATTGTTGCTACGAAGGCAGACAAAATTCCTCGATCTCAATATCAGAAACATCTGAAGATGATTCAGGATGGTCTACATATGCCTGAGCATATTCCAATTATTCTATTCTCCTCGGTAACTAGTCAGGGTAGGGATGAATTGTGGAGCTTTATTGAACAAACGATACAATTACAGGAGGAACAGCTGGTTAGTGACTGAATTTACGGTCTAAACTGGTTTATTTGCGTGTTTTTTAAGTTTTTTCACCATGGGCAGACCAGCTTACTATGGTGTATAATAGGTTGCATGTAATGGGTTACTATATGGAATCGAGGAGATATTATGGCTCAGCGGTTAGCGACAGAATATGTCAAAGCCAGTCTGACATTAACAGAAACCGAAATGACCCAGTTAGAACGAATGTTGATGGATCAAGGAATTGTTTTTCGTGTAAAGGTACTTGATAATGGAAGCCAACAATTAGTCTTTCATGAGGATAGTGGTTCAGAGGTCATCATCAGCTTTGAGCATCGAGACGGCATATACGTATCCGAAGGCTCCTATCGCTTGAATACAATGCCTCTTGCCAATATAATGAGAAAAGCTGTTTCTGCATTCAAAGGTAACGCCATTGTCAATCGAATCTATTCCAACTTCACCATGGTTTATTATTATGAGCGAGGTACAGTCGTCAAAATTGTCGAGCTGAACGAACATTATCAGAAGACTATATATGAATACAGGAATACGGTAGGACGGCTTGAGCAGCTCTACAATGATCAGCAGATTGAATATGAGATCATGAGTGTTCGAGATGAGATTAACCGATTGCTTGATGAACGCAACCATACAGAAGAAGCATTCACACGTTCTAAGATTGATATAATACTAACAGAATTGACTTATCGATTGTTTGTTCTTGAAGCATAAATGATATTCCATGGAATCGAGTTTAGGGGCCTATAAGGCCTCTTCTTTGTTTCAAAGCAAGCTTATACTTGCGAAGTAGTTTTGTTACACAAAACTTTGAACTCGATTCCCAAAAAAAAGTATTGCATTTCCGGTCAAGAGATGTTATTTTTAGTTTCGTTGACAATATTATAGGAACCAGGATTCACTCATGACATTGAATGTTGCGAGAGATTTTTCCCTCGAGCAGTGAATGACGTAGGTCCTAGCGGATGAAATTTCCAAACATTTTATTCCTAGGAAGGGGGAACCGGAAGATGGAATACTCTACTTTCGGAAGGCATGTTGCTGTTGATACTTGGGGGGTAAACTTCGATCGCTTGAATGATGCGGAGTGGTTACAATCACAGATGGTAGAAGCTGCAGAGATTTCTGGTGCTACTGTCTTGTCCGTTCAAGCTAAACAATTCGAACCACAAGGAGCAACTGTTCTGGTACTATTGTCAGAAAGTCATCTCTCCATACACACGTACCCGGAGAAGGGCTTTGCTGCAATTGATTGCTATACCTGTGGTGATACGGTTGATCCACAAACTGCAATTGATTATTTGGTATCCGTATTGGCGCCAGAACATGTACACGCTAAGAAGTTGGTTCGTGGCATGGGAGAAATCCAAGTGGAAACACCAGAGATCAAACAATTGTTATACAGCCGTTAATATGAATTGAATAGGAAACAATAGAACCGCGGGATTCCCGCGGTTTTTCAATGTGTATTTATCCTTACCTTCAAGGAATATTCACATTCCTTCAAGGAATATTCATATTCTATCAAGGAAATGCTTGGTTCTATATGTTATAATGAATCGGTAAAAAAAAACATCTAACTCTGTCGGAAAGGCAGGTGAAAGACCGATGCACATCATCGCCGTTAGTTTAAATCATCATACAGCACCTGTTGAAGTACGCGAGAGATTTACCTTTTCCGACGAAAGACTTCCCGAAGCGCTGATCCGATTAAAGCAGACGAAGAGCATACTTGAAGGTGTGATCGTGTCAACCTGTAACCGTACGGAGATCTATGCGGTAGTTGATCGCCTTCATATGTGTGGGCATTATATACGCGGATTTTTGGAAAATTGGTTCGGAATTTCACGAGATCAATTCATCCCATATTTAAGTATTCATGAAGATCAAGAGGCTATCAAACACTTATTCCGTGTAACTTGTGGGCTAGATTCCATGATGATCGGCGAAACACAGATTCTGGGTCAAGTCAGAAGCTCCTTCTTAACTGCTCAGAAGGAAGCGGCAACAGGAACATTCTTCAATATGTTATTCAAGCAAGCTATTACACTTGCGAAGAAGGTCCATACAGAGACAGGCATCGGTGAGAGTGCTGTATCGGTGAGCTATGCGGCTGTTGAGTTAGGAAAGCGTATATTCGGGGATTATCATCATAAGAGTGTAATGATTATCGGTGCGGGTAAGATGGGCGAGTTAACCGTCAAGCATCTGCACGCTAATGGTGCAAGCAAAGTTATAGTGGCTAATCGAACATTAGCTCGAGCAGAGGAATTAGCAGCTCGTTGGAATGGTATAGCGTGTTCTATGGATAACGTAAAGTCTATATTAACTGAGCACGGTGTGGATATCGTAATCAGTTCTACAGGAGCAGAAGGTTATGTCTTATCAAGAGAACAGATGGACGAAGTGATGAGAGCGAGATTCAATAAACCCTTGTTCTTGATCGATATCGCAGTCCCTCGAGACTTTGATCCGGAAATCGCTAAGAGCGATCAGGTATTCCTATACGATATGGACGATCTACAAGCAATTGTAGAGAGCAATGTCAATCTTCGCCGACGTGAGGGTGAGAAGGTCGAGGATTTGATCAAGCAAGAAATAACCGTATTTCAACAATGGTATAAGCTTCTCGGTGTCAGTCCAGTGATCCGCGCTCTGCAGGAGAAGGCTGCCCTCATTCACAAAGAAACAATGGATAGTTTAATTAAGAAGCTACCAGATTTAGAGGAACGCGAATTAAAAATCATACACAAGTTAAGTAAAAGCATCGTTAATCAAATGCTACATGATCCGATATTACGTGTTAAGGAATTAGCTGCTGAACGTCATGGCGATGATGCGATTAAGATGTTCTCTCATCTCTTCGCCTTGGAAGAGTGGGTTGAAGAGCATGATGCATTACCTGAGGATGCTTTATTGGAATCCGAGGTTAATAAGGAAGAACGTGAAGAGTTGGATCCTGTGAGAAGGATTTCTCTACCGAAGCTGCAAAGCCAGCCGATGCACTCGTAGGAGGTGGCTAGGCAATGACTACGAAAAGCTGGTTTTTCGATACGATGGTATATATATACGCCCTGAGCCTCTTGTTTATATTCTCAGATTTCATTCAGCGAAATCCGAGGGCTAAGCGGATGGGCACAGGGCTGCTTGTTTTTGTATGGAGCATACAAACCATATTGTTGGCGAATCAACTCATCCGAGATGGACAAATTTTTGTTTTCTCGATTTTTGATACATTATTTTTCTTCTCATGGCTGTTGATTACGTTATCATTAATCTTCACTTTACTTATACGTATTGAATTTGTCCTATTTTTCGTAAGCTTAGCTGGTTTTATCGTTGCTGCCATTGCTTTCTTTAGTGAGAAGAGTATTTCTCCACTTGCTGCAAGCTGGGAGGTACGCGATGAATTACTATTTATCCACGTTTCATTAGCAATTGGAAGCTATGCAGCTTACTTCTGTAGTGCGATGTTCTCAGGAATGTTATTATTCCTTCATGCGGGATTAAAGAAGAAACAATATTTCGGTACGATAAGACGTATGCCGAGTCTGGGCCATATTCAACGGTATGCGATGCGAGCTGTGATGATCGGTACACCACTACTTATGCTCTCCTTGGTATTAGGGATCGTGTGGATTGCCCTGGAGAAGGAGTGGCCCTTACTGCTAGATGTGAAGGTTCTATTCTCGATCTTAATTATACTTATATATTGTATTTATTTGTGGAGACAGATTGCAGCTAAGACGACTTGGCCTCGAATGGCAATTCTGAATCTTGGTGCATTCTTCCTAGTATTTCTCAACTATATGACCTCAAGCTGGATGTCGAATTTTCATTAATGGAACTCTAATGGATATGGATGTGACTTCGTTGAACAAATGGTACCCGGTTCACCTAGATATGAATGGACGGCATTGTGTAATTGTAGGTGGTGGACATATAGCAGTACGTCGAGTTCATGGACTAGTTGAGGCTGGTGCTAAGATCACAGTCATAAGTCCACACTGCCACTCTGATATGAATCGCCTAGCTACAGAAGGGAAAGTTCGTATTACACTTCGTAATTACGAAGGTGAAGATGACCTTAAGAATGCGGATCTGGTTTTTGCTGCAACCAATGATAATATCGTGAATAGGCTAATTACGGACGATGCGAGGAAGCTCCAAATTCCTGTGAATGATCTAGGAGACTCTAAGTTGAGTACATTCATCGTACCGGCAGTACTAAGACGAGGACGGCTTATTATGTCGGTATCAACCTCTGGTGCAAGTCCTGGACTAGCGAAGCGAATTCGAAATGAGCTGACAGCATGTTATGGAGTTGAATACGAGCTTTATGTAGATTTTCTCTCTGAGCTGCGGGAATGGGTCGCTGAGAAGGTTGCGAATGAGCAATGCCGTGCAATGATTTTCCATCATGTGTTAAAATTCGATATACTAGAGCTAATACAGGCTGAAAAGCTGCATGCCTTCCGCTTATGGTTGCAGATTATGCTTGAACAAGAGCTTCAGGTTGACGAATGGGAACAGCAGCTTAAGGATTATTCGAATAACTTAAAAACGATATAGAGAATGGAGTCGGATGATGAAACTCATGAAACGAAATATCGTGGTAGGAACTAGGAAGAGTGCATTAGCATTAACACAGACGAATCAGATTATACGATTACTTCAGGACATCAGTTTGCATCATGGATTAGATTATGAATTCTCAACTAGGAACATGGTTACACAAGGGGATCGTATTCTTGATGTAACCTTATCCAAGGTTGGTGGTAAAGGCTTGTTCGTCAAAGAAATAGAGCAGGCTCTCTATGATGGTGAGATTGACTTGGCTGTTCATAGCTTGAAGGACATGCCTGCTGAATTACTTGATGGATTAGTTATTGGTGCTGTGCCTAAACGTGTGGATCCTCGGGATTGTCTGATTACATCGAATAACCGCAGGCTAGCGGATCTACCCTACGGAGCTCGAATCGGGACAAGTAGCCTGCGGCGAGTATGTCAGATGAAAGCATTCCGCTCTGATCTGCAATTGGTATCGATTCGTGGTAACATCGATACAAGAATTCGAAAATTAGAAAGTGAAGGCTTCGATGCGATCATGCTTGCGTCAGCAGGATTATTCCGAATGGGCTGGGAAAACCGCATAAGTGAATATTTAGATCCAGTGATGTGCTTGCCTGCCGTTGGGCAAGGTGCACTTGGAATTGAATGTCGATCTGAAGATGCGCAAATTCGAGCATTATTGGACCTATTGAACGATCCTTGGTCAGCCCAAACGGTTAGAGCTGAACGGAGCTTTCTCAAGAGATTGAATGGCGGCTGTCAGGTTCCTATTGGCGCATATGCCGAGGTAGAGCTTCAGGATAACCAAGAGCAAGGAATCATTCGATTGACCGGCATGGTGGGATCACCAGACGGGGATATCATCCTTAAAGAGACTATGACAGGTGTGGACCCCATAGAACTTGGGGTGAAGCTGGGTGAATTATTAATATCACAAGGTGCCGACCGTATATTAGACCAAGTGGGGAGCTAATCGAATGGAACATAAAGGGAAGGTATATTTGGTTGGAGCTGGACCAGGTGATCCTAAATTGATTACAGTCAGAGGTATGGAAGCTCTGATGAAGGCTGACGTGGTCGTATATGATCGACTAGCTAGTCCGCGATTACTTCAAGTATTAAAGCCCGGAGTTGAGAAAATATATGTTGGTAAACGTACAGATCGTCATACGATGAAGCAGGAAGAAATTAATCAGCTGCTTGTTGATTTGGCACTGCAAGGTAAGGTAGTTACGCGCCTCAAGGGAGGAGATCCGACTATCTTTGGCCGAGCTGGAGAAGAAGCAGAGCTGTTAGTCGATCATGGAATTCAATTCGAAATTATTCCAGGTGTAACCTCGGCCACAGCTGTACCTGCTTATGCGGGCATACCCGTTTCCCACAGAGACTATGCTTCATCCATTGCTATTGTTACGGGTCATGAGAATCCTGAGAAGTTAGATATGAATATTAAATGGGATAAGCTAACACCTGCTACAGATACGATGATTTTCTTAATGGGAATAGCCAAAATTGAATATATCCGCGATCAGCTAATGCTGTACGGTAAAGCTCCCGAAACGCCAGTTGCACTTATTCGTTGGGGTACAAGAGTCAATCAACAAACATTGATCGGTACCTTAGCTGATATTGCTGAGAAGGTGGTAGAGGTTAATTTCAAACCACCAGCAGTTATTCTCGTTGGAGAGGTGGTTAAGCTTCGTGAGAAGCTGAATTGGTATGAGAAGAAGCCGCTTTTTGGCCGAAGAGTGTTGATTACCAGAGCGCGAAGTCAAGCTAGCGAATTGGCTGAGCGTATCGATGATCTTGGCGGTGAGCCTTATGAATTCCCGGTTATTGACTTAAGACAGCCAACGGATCCAACTACCCTAGTGAAGCTCGATCAAGCATTACAAAGAATAGAGATGTACGATTGGATTATGTTCACAAGTGGTAATGGTGTTGAATACTTCTTCCTGCGGATGCAACAGCTCGGTATTGATATTCGTAGAATGGCCAAAGCTCGAATTGCTGCAGTTGGTCCGAAGACGGAAGAAGCATTGTTGAATCATGGCTTGTTGACATCTGTTCTACCCGCTTCGTTCTTCCAAGCAGAGGGCTTGCTGCAGACGGTGTTGCCTGAGCTCCAGCCAGGCCAGGAAGTGCTTCTACCACGCGCTGACCTAGCTAGAGATTACTTGCCCAATCAATTGCTGCAGCTAGGTCTGAATGTAACACAAGTGGATGTGTACAATAATGTGGTATGCAGCGAAGGTATTGAAGATTTGATCGAGCTGCTTCGTTGTGGAGATATTCACATTGTTACCTTCACAAGCTCTTCTACGGTGAATAATCTGTGTCGTCTTCTTGAGGAGCATACTGGAGGTAAGGCAGTTGAATTATTAGCAGAAGCCAAGATTGCATGTATCGGACCGGTAACTGCTGCGACGATTACAAACTGGGGTTTACATATTGACTATATGGCAAAGGAAGCAACGATTGAGTCATTGATTGAGGCTATTATACAATAGAATGAGGTGCAGTTATGGCGTTTCCAATATCCAGACATAGAAGAACAAGGGGCACTGTCATGCTACGTAATATGGTTCGCGAGCATGCTGTGTCGATTCACGATTTAATCTATCCCATTTTCATAATTGAAGGTACAAATATCCGCGCTGAGATATCCTCTATGCCAGGTGTATATCATCACTCACTTGATCGATTGGATGAAGAGATAGCAGAGGTCGTCAAGCTAGGTATACAAGCGGTGCTATTATTTGGTGTAACGGATGAGAAGGACGCTTGTGGTAGCTCAGCATTCGATGAGGAAGGTATCGTTCAGAGGGCGACTCGTCAAATTAAACGGCAGCATAATGATCTGTTAGTTATCACAGATACTTGTCTATGTGAGTTTACGGATCATGGACATTGTGGTGTGGTTAAACACGATGCTCTAAGTAATCAAGCTTATATTGATAATGATGAATCGCTCCAGTTCCTTGTTCGAGCAGCGGTTTCACAAGCTAGAGCTGGTGCAGATATTATTGCACCATCCAATATGATGGATGGCTTTGTACAGGCGATACGGAGTGGTTTAGATGAAGCGGGGTTTGAGCGGGTTCCGATTATGTCTTATGCTGTCAAATATGCTTCTGCATTCTATGGTCCCTTCCGAGATGCCGCAAATTCGGCTCCCCAGTTTGGAGATCGCAAAACCTATCAGATGGATTCTGCTAATATCAGGGAAGCCCTTCGTGAGGCAGAATCGGATGTCATCGAAGGTGCTGATATGCTTATTGTTAAGCCTGCTCTGGCTTATATGGATGTTATTCGTGCCGTCAGAGAAAACTTTGACCTGCCTGTTGTTGTATACAATGTCAGCGGAGAATACGCCATGGTTAAGGCTGCAGCGAGACAAGGGTGGATCGATGAGAAAGCAGTTGTCATGGAGATGATGGTCGGATTCAAACGAGCTGGAGGAGATATAATCATTACCTACTTCGCTAAGGACGTTGCACGATGGTTACAAGCGAAAGCTTAACCACGAAGCTTCGATAGTCTAATAAGGGGGCAATTAAATGAATGACATAACGGGCCGTCAGGATTCACGCTCTAAGGAAGCTTTTGCTGAAGCATTAAGATACATTCCCGGAGGGGTGAATAGCCCTGTTCGCGCATTCCGCTCCGTTGGCTTGACGCCTTATTATGTTGAACGTGGTGAAGGGTCTAGGATTTATGATATAGATGGTCATTCCTATATTGATTATATAGGCTCATGGGGGCCGCTTATTCTAGGACATGCCCATCCTGCTATTATTGAAGCTATACAACAAACTGCTGCAAAGGGAACTAGCTTTGGAGCACCAACACAATTAGAAACCGAGATGGCTAAGCTTGTTTGTGAGCGAGTTCCTTCAGTTGAGATGGTCAGAATGGTGAACTCTGGTACTGAGGCTACTATGAGTGCACTTCGTTTAGCCAGAGGCTTCACAGGACGAAGTAAAATCGTCAAATTCGAAGGCTGTTATCATGGACATGCAGATTCTCTGCTGATCAAGGCGGGGTCGGGTGTGGCAACATTAGCTTTACCAGATAGTCCCGGTGTACCCGAAGCGGTCGCTGCTCAGACGATTACGATTCCTTATAATGATCTAGATGCGGTACAACAGGTTTTCGAGAAGTATGGCGATGAGATTGCCGGAGTCATTGTAGAGCCAATAGCTGGCAATATGGGTGTTGTACCACCTGCGAGTGGCTTCCTCGAAGGTTTACGAAAGGTTACAAGCAATTACGGCAGCCTGCTCATCTTCGATGAAGTCATGACTGGGTTTCGAGTCGACATGCATTGTGCTCAAGGGCTATATGGGATATCTCCAGACATCACCTGTCTTGGTAAGATCATTGGTGGTGGGTTGCCGGTTGGTGCTTATGGCGGCCGGAGAGACATCATGGAGATGGTGGCCCCTGCGGGTCCGATCTACCAAGCCGGTACATTGTCAGGAAATCCTCTGGCCATGGCGGCTGGATATACAACATTAAGCATTCTTGGGCAACCAGGTGTGTATGAATCACTTGAACGCAAATCTGCTCGTCTAGAGCAAGGGCTTATGGATAATGCTAAGGAAAAAGGTATTGCTTGTACGATTAATCGAGTGGGCTCGATGGTATGTCCATTCTTCACAGATGTGAAGGTTACGAATTATGAGTCCGCTAAGACCGCAGACTTGAAGCGTTTCAATCGGTATTTTGCTGCATTGCTCGATCACGGTGTAAGTGTAGCTCCATCTCAGTTTGAGGGGATGTTCGTCTCTTTAGCGCATACGGATGAAGATATTGAAGCGACCATTGAAGCACATCGGAACGCTCTACAGAATCTGTAGTGAATATGACATTTCTCCAATAACTAATTACGTATTATGAGGTCAGCCAGAATTTTTGGTTGGCTTTTTTAACAATTTATAAGTTTTCGAGGTTTACCGGGAAGGGGAAACAATCCAATAGACCGACATGGACGGTCTGTTTCAAAGAGGATAAATAAAATTAGTTCGGATTTGCATAACTAAATCGATGAGATTAACTTCATGCAACCCATTAGTTAGGATTAGCGCATTTAAACCAATGTATGAACGGACCTCCACCCTAACCCCTGTTTAATTGTGCAAAATGAAACTAAATCGGACATCCAATTTAATAGGAGGGATTTAGTTTCACGAATTAAAACTAAATTCAACGATTTGAGCGAGCATACACCATGACATCAATTAACCCGTATTTGCACATTTTTTTACTACTCCCGTAAGTAAAAGTACGGTGGAATCTCCTAAAGGGGATAATATCTGATTTTCTGCGGTTTTCTTATCCATTGTCATCGAATTGTCAGATTGTTCACTGTTTAAGAACTTGTGGCCTTTTCCGGAATAGGGCTATAATACAAATAAGAGGAATCGCATGGAAATGAGGAGTTTAACGAATGATCTTCAATGACACATTCATCAAAGCCTGCCGTAAGCAGCAAGTTGATCAAGTACCAGTGTGGTACATGCGTCAAGCAGGTAGATACGACCCTGAGTATCGCAAAATTAAAGAGAAATATTCACTGCTTGAGATTTGTAGCCAACCGGAATTGGCCGCAGAGGTCAGCTTAATGCCAGTCAAGAAGCTGGGTGTAGATGCAGCTATTCTGTATTCGGATATTATGAATCCAGTTGCTTCTATTGGTATAGATTTTGATATTGTGAAGAATATTGGTCCGGTCATACATAATCCGATTCGCAGTGAACAAGATGTAGATCGGCTTAGACCGATTGCAATCGAACAGGACTTATCGCATGTGATTCAGACCATTCGTATTCTTGCTCGTGAATTAACTGTGCCTTTGATTACTTTTGCTGGGGCACCGTTTACGATAGCGAGTTACTTAATTGAAGGGAAACCGTCCAGGAATTATTTGCTGACCAAACAAATGATGTATACTGAACCCACAACTTGGTTTAAGCTAATGGATAAATTAGGGGATATGGTCATTGAATATCTGAAGTCCCATATCGCTGCTGGAGCTCAGACAGTCCAATTATTCGATAGCTGGGTGGGAGCGTTAGCTCCAGATGATTTTGTAACATATGTACTGCCTACGATTCATCGAATTTTTCATGCTCTGTCACACTTACCACAGCCCAAAATTTATTATCCTGGGGTTAGCTCTGGAGAGTTGCTTCCTTGCTTAGGTGAGATACAGGCAGATGTAATCGGCGTGGATTGGCGTGTTTCCATTACAGAAGGCCGTCGTCGTGTGGGATCACGGTTCGCTATTCAGGGAAATATGGATCCCGTTGTATTGACTGCACCGATGCAAGTTATTGAAAAGTATGCCAAACAAATTATAGATCAAGGGCTAGAGCAACCAGGTTACATATTCAATTTAGGGCATGGTTTATTCCCTGAAGCTTCAATGGATAAGCTGAAGGAGCTCACAGGATTCGTTCACGAATATTCCAGATCAGTGATTAAAGCTGGAGCGAGGGTTTAATTTGAGTTTAATTGAGTTTAATAGAGAGTAGTGATGTCTAATGTCGAAGCGGAGAATAGGCGTTCTAGTGATGTCTTACGGAACCCCAGAAAGTCTCGAGCAAATAGAAGCGTACTATACTCATATTCGTCGTGGACAGCCACCTTCTCCTGAGCAATTAAAGGAATTGAAAGGTCGTTATGAAGCAATGGTCGGTGGCGTGTTCCCGCTAAGAGAGAATACGAATAACCAAGTAAAAGCCTTGCAAGACCAGCTGAATCATGATCATCCCGAATATGAGTTTAGCTGCTACCAAGGTCTAAAGCATGCTTATCCTTTTATTGAGGATGGCGTGCAACGTATGGTGGACGATGGCATAACAGAAGCGATCGGTATTGTATTGGCTCCTCACTACTCCACAATGAGTGTAGGGAGTTATATTAAACGTGCTCAAGAGGTAGTGGATCAGCATGCGATCTCGATGAAATTCGTCAAGAATTATCATCTCCATCCTTTGTTGATTGAGACGTTATCGACCCGATTAACGGATGTGCTAACCAAATTTCCCGAGACTCACAAGGATGAAATTCGTATTATATTCAGTGCTCACAGCTTACCGGAGAAAATCCTCGAGATGAACGATCCATATCCGGAACAACTATTAGAGACGTCGAGAGCAATTTGTGCGGTTACGAACGTTACGAATTGGCAATTTGCCTGGCAGAGTGCGGGCAGAACCGCAATCACATGGTTAGGACCAGACATTCTAGATGTATTGAAATCCATAAGCAAGGATGAACAGATCAAGCATGTAGTTATCTCTCCAATCGGCTTCGTTTCTGATCATCTGGAAATATTGTACGACATTGATATAGAAGCACAGAAGGTAGCTCAGGGACTTGGCATGCACTTGGAACGGACAGCCTCCCTGAATACGGATCCATTATATATGAAGGTGCTTGCTGATAATGTTCTAAGTCTACTGGGAGAGTACGTCCGATGAGCTCAGTATACAGACGCATCGCTATAGCAGGCGCGGGGATTAGTGGGCTTAGTGCAGCTTATTATATTCAACGCTACTGTCAGGAGAAAGCGATATCCGCACATATAACCATCATCGAACCAAGCGAGCAACTAGGTGGTAAAATTCGCACCTTGCATCGTGATGGCTGTGTGATCGAGCAGGGGCCGGACTCCTTTCTAGCTAGAAAGCTGTCTATGCTCGAGCTAGCTCGTGAGCTTGGCTTAGAAGATGAACTTACTGCCACAAATCCTCAAGCCAAAAAAACCTACATCCTGCACAAGCACAAGCTTCATCGAATGCCTGCAGGTCTCATGCTCGGCATTCCTACTCAGATCATGCCCTTCCTGCGAACCGGGTTGATTAGTCCTCTCGGTAAAGCTCGAGCCGCGCTAGATTTATTACTCCCTAAGAAAGTTAACAAGGGCGATGAAGCTCTTGGAGTATTCCTAAGTCGCAGGCTGGGTTCGGAGGTTTTAGAGCATATAGCAGAGCCTCTCTTGGCAGGTATATATGCGGGTGATACGAATGAACTCAGCTTGCAGTCTACCTTCCCACAATTTCAAGCATTAGAGCAGGAGCATCGTAGTATCATCATAGGAATGATTCGTAATAAGGTGAAGCAGCATTCACAGAGTGCGCAAAGTGCTCAGAGTGCTCAGAGTGAACGAAGCGGGCAGGTGCCATTATCCCAATTAGCCAATAGATCGATGTTCTTAACCTTCAAGCAAGGATTATCTACAATTGTGAATCGTCTTGCTGCTAACCTGACTGAAGCAACGATACGAAAAGGTATTGCGGTTACCGAAGTATCCAAAGACGATGGGAAATATAAACTCAAGCTATCAGATGGTTCAGAAGAGTTGTTCGACGCTGTTGTATTAGCTGTGCCGAATTATGCTGCTGTTCGAATGCTACCTCAACTGGCTGAAGCGCATTCTCTTATTAACATTCCTTATGTATCGGTTGCTAATGTGGTCATGGCTTTCCGTAAATCAGAGCTCGTCCTTGCTAA
This sequence comes from Paenibacillaceae bacterium, assembly GCA_040904605.1. GTDB lineage: Bacteria > Bacillota > Bacilli > Paenibacillales > UBA4045 > UBA4045. The sequence goes on along the minus strand of JBBDTA010000109.1, from coordinate 36,758 downwards.
GGATGGATCGGGGTTTCTTGTACCGCGAAACGAAGGTCTAACCATTACTGCCTGTACCTGGACCTCGGTCAAATGGTTACACACAGCACCTGATGACACGGTGCTCGTACGATGTTATATTGGTAGATCTGGAGCGGCTCAGACCGTTGCTTATTCAGATGAACAATTGACTCGGCGAGTGAGAAGCGATCTGAAGCATACGATGGGAATTGAGGCCGAGCCCTTATTCGTGGAAGTCGCACGCTGGGACGATTCGATGCCACAATATCCAGTTGGTCATCTCGATCAGCTCAAGCTGTTTAGGCAGAAGCTTGCAGATGTCATGCCAGGCGTGTATATGACTGGGTCAGGGTATCAGGGTGTTGGTTTACCGGATTGTATTGGTCAAGCCAAACAGTGTGCTGAGCAGGTTGTAGATGATTTGTTAGGCTGGAGCTAACCATGGAGCGTCAAGGAGAATGGCTGCTCATTCGATTATCGCGAGAAATGGCGAAGGAGCTTGTCGATGTAGATGTGTATCTAACCAGTAAGCTTGGCATACCTACAGAATATGTGTTTAGGATGAACAAGCAGCAGGATATAGAATGGATCGGAGACCGACTTAGGCTTCGGTTCTTTCCAATGCGTGAATTAGGATTTACACCAGAGTGGATGCCTATTGAGGTGTTATTCGAGGATGACTTCTGCCTAGTTGTTAACAAGCCCGCAGGGATTCCTGTGCATCCAACCGTGTCTAATGGAAGGGGCTCTCTTGCTAATGCCGTCGCTGCTTATTATGAAGCATCTGCACAGCTATGCGCTGTGAGGCATATTCACAGATTAGATGAGTGGACCTCAGGTCCAGTTCTCTTTGCTAAGAATGCATACGCTCAACATCAATTGGATCAGGATATGCGAGATCGAATGATCAAACGGGTGTATGTGGCCATTGTTCAAGGGCTTCCGTTGAAGAAGAAAGGATGCATTCGAGCGGCTATTGGTAAGGATCGGCATGTCAATGGGAAACGCAGAGTATCTCCAACCGGAGATGATGCAGTTACTCATTATGAGGTCATCGAAACCTATAAAGAAGCTTCATTACTTAGATTGATATTAGAAACAGGCAGAACCCATCAAATTCGTGTTCATATGAGTCACATCGGACACCCTATCTTAGGAGATGAGATGTACGGTGGATCGAGTGAGCGAATTCAACATCAAGCCCTTCATGGGGAAAGTCTCGGTTTTCGACATCCATTCGATCGCCATGAAGTTTCCGTGCAAGCTGAGCTACCTGAACATATGAAGATGCTGATTGAATTGCTGAAGGTATAATCTAAAATAATAGTCATTGTTCCCTTCCTTCCTCCATATATTTAAGAATGAACAAGCGGGGAAGAAGGGTGGAATGACAGTGGTTGAACAGAATATTGGCTTTCGATTTGATATCTACGAACGGGTCCATCTACCAGAAGGTACGTTAGCGATACGTGATCTTGAGGAGATTGAGCTCACTCCTTATTTCCAGGGTATTCCAGGTGATGAGCAAACTCAGCTGAGAGGAAATTTACAGCTGACAGCCGTCTACGAATCCATTCTGGAAGGTGCAGGAAAGCAAACCTTTATTCATCGTATTCCTGTTGAAATATCACTTCCTGTTCGCACCAATGATGTCTCAAGTCAGGAGATTCAAGTTAAGATAGATCAATTTGACGTGGAATTGGTATCTGATCGGAGCTTGAATGTGACAGGCATATTATCATTAGCAGGTTGGGAGCAGAGCCGAACTGAGGGCATGGACAATGATTCAGACGAGTTTTATGCAGAGCACCAAGCTGAGAAGCAAGAGCAAGAGCGAGAGCCGTCAAATATGGGAATGCCGATAGCGCCAATTGCTCAGGCAGAGGAATGGGTTCACGCTGAGGCCGTCATGGATGACAACAAGCTGGTGGAATTCCAGGAAGCTGAACTAGAGGCAGCACTCAAGCCCGATATGAAGGTGGCGATTAAGCCACAGCATCACGTGGAAGCAGCTTCAGAAAGTGTAGCGGATATTCCGGTAAAGTCAGAAAAGGCCAACAATAGTCTCGAATGGAAACGATTGTTCCTCATAAAAGAGGACAAAGTCGAGTTTAAGCGGCTCCGAATGTGTATTGTGCAGAGAGAAGATACCCTCCAGACAATTGCAGATCGATATCAATTACAACCTAGAGAGATCGCACTTTATAATCGACTTGGAGAAGTAGACATTAGTGAAGGTCAGATTATCTACATACCCAAATCTAACGTATAGCCATTAAGTTGTGCAGAAGAATTAGGTCGCCTAAGCGACCTTTTTCTATTGGCTTCAATAAACATTCATAAGAAACCCGAGGTAAGCTAGGAAGAGGATAAACAGAATAAACACATCGAGTGGATTCGGGATAATGATTGTCCTTACAAATTGAATGCAAATCAGAGGGAACAACACCCCCTTGATCGTTAATCGGTAACGGTACCACCATTGTTGCATAATAAGTCACCAGCTTTCCCTCATATATAGATGACTCTAATAAAATAATGATCTCTTATGTTTATGATAGGGACAGTCGTGGTTATGCTGAGTATAGAGGAAATACCTTCATCTTATTGACTCCATTTCGCAACATCGGTATGATAAGGAGTAATAAAATTGGCTATGAATGAGGGTTTACATTGTCTAATTCGAACGCAACAAATACAAACATGAATTTATCGACCACCTATGATCCGAGAGTTGCTGAATTAAAGTGGAACGAGTACTGGCGCCAAGGCAAATATAGTGAAGCGGGTAAGCGTAAGGAAGCAAAAACCTTTACCATTGTGATCCCACCACCGAACGTAACGGGAATGTTACATATTGGACACGCACTAGATTTCACATTGCAAGATATCATAATTCGTTCTAAGCGGATGCAGGGATATGATGCATTGTGGCTGCCTGGTAGTGATCATGCAGGAATAGCTACACAGACTAGAGTCGAACAGAACCTAAGGGAGCAGGGCATTAAACGCTACGATCTAGGACGAGAGAAATTCCTAGAGAAGGTATGGGAGTGGAAGGAGCAATACGCCAACTCCATTCGGGAACAGTGGGACAAGATGGGATTATCTCTGGATTACTCACGCGAACGGTTTACCTTAGATGAGGGATTATCATTAGCAGTTCGTGAAGTCTTCGTGAAATTATACAATAAAGGTCTAATTTATCGCGGGAAGAAGATCATTAACTGGGATCCGGCTACTCGTACCGCTCTGTCGGATATCGAAGTGGAATTTAAAGAGCTGCAGGGGAACCTGTATCATCTGCAATATCCGCTTAAGGATGGTAGTGGCACGATTACAGTGGCGACAACTCGTCCAGAAACCATGCTCGGCGATGCGGCAGTAGCCGTCAATCCAGAGGATGATCGATATAAACATCTGATTGGTCAAATGGTTATTCTGCCTATTATCGGTCGGGAAATACCAATTATTGCAGATGACTATGCAGAGAAGGAATTCGGTAGTGGTGCAGTGAAGATTACCCCTGCTCATGATCCGAATGACTTTGAGGTCGGGCTGCGCCATAGGTTACCGCAAATCCTAGTTATGGACGAGACGGGTACAATGAATGAAGAAGCTGGACCTTATCAAGGCTTGGATCGATTTGAATGCCGTAAGCGATTGGTGAAGGACCTGCAAGATCAAGGTGTATGTATTCAGATCGAACCACATGTACATCAAGTAGGACATAGTGAACGTAGTGGTGCGGTAATTGAACCCTATCTATCTACTCAATGGTTCGTGAAGATGCAGCCATTGGCAGAGAAAGCGATTGAACAACAGAAATCTGGTCAAGGTGTCAATTATGTACCTGATCGATTTGAGAAGGTTTATTTGCATTGGATTGAGAATGTAAGAGATTGGTGTATATCTAGACAAATTTGGTGGGGCCATCGGATCCCAGCTTGGTATTGTCAAGATTGTTCAGAGATCACCGTCTCCGTAGAGGAAGCAAGTTGCTGCGCTCAGTGTAATAGCACGAATCTGCGTCGGGATGAGGATGTTCTGGATACATGGTTTAGCTCAGCGCTCTGGCCCTTCTCCACATTGGGCTGGCCTGAACAGACTATTGATTATGAACGTTTCTATCCTACGGGTGTACTCGTAACCGGTTATGATATCATCTACTTCTGGGTTGCTCGGATGATCTTCACCGCACTAGAATTCACAGGAAAGATTCCCTTCAAGGATGTGTTGATTCACGGTCTAGTTCGTGATGCAGAGGGACGCAAGATGTCCAAATCGCTCGGTAACGGTGTTGATCCTCTTGAGGTCATCGATCAATATGGCGCTGATGCCATGCGCTTCATGTTATCTACAGGGAGCACACCGGGTCAAGATTTACGCTTCCGTGAGGAGAAGGTAGAGCAGGCTCGTAATTTTGCAAACAAAATATGGAATGCTTCACGCTTCGCCCTGATGAACTTACAAGATTTTACCTTACAGGATGTCGATTTGACAGGTCCTCTTAGTACAGCTGATCAATGGATTCTTCATCGCTTGAACGAAACAGCACGAGATGTTACTAGAACGATGGACCAATATGAATTTGGTGAAACAGGCCGACTATTATACGACTTCATCTGGGATGATCTGTGTGATTGGTATATTGAATTTGCGAAATTAAGCTTATATGGTGAGGATGCTCACGCCAAGAAGACGACACAATCCGTGTTATTATATGTGCTAGATCATACTTTACGATTACTACATCCATTCATGCCTTTTATAACAGAGGAAATATGGCAGCACTTGCCGCATGAGGGAGATTCGATTAGTTTAGCGGAATGGCCGGTAGCTCATGATCAACTGGAGCCGGTAGCTGCTGGAGAGATGCGTCAGCTGATGGATATTATTCGAGCTGTTCGTAATATTCGAGCAGAAGTGAATGTATCGATGGGCAAGAAGATTGAACTGCTTATTAAGCCTGCTAATGAACAGGTTCTAACTATTATTCAACGCAATGAGGAGTATATCCGACGATTTAGTAATACCTCATCTTTAGAGATTGATCTGCAAGCCGTCAACCCTGAGAAAGCCATGACTGCAATTGTAACTGGTGCTGAGCTTTATTTTCCCCTTGCAGGCTTGATTGATGTGGCTCAGGAGATTATTCGGTTAGAGAAGGAATTAGCGACCTTACATGCAGAAGTAGAACGAATCGAGAAGAAGTTAGGTAATGAAGGCTTCGTATCCAAGGCACCTGCTAAGGTTATTGATGAAGAGAAAGCGAAGCTGAAGGATTATGCGGATAAACGGGATAAAGTGATCGCGCGAATCGCCGAGATGAGAGGCTAGTCACATGGGAAACAATACGGATACAGCATACTTCACTACTTATCAAGAGGCTGTGAATTGGATAACGGAGCTTATTCCTTTTGGAATCAAGCCTGGATTGAAACGAATGGAATATATGATGGAGCTTCTCGAGCATCCCCATCGTCGCTTGAAATTTATCCATGTTGCAGGAACGAATGGAAAGGGCTCAACCTGTGCTTATCTGACCCATGTTCTGATCAAGAGTGGGTATAACGTAGGATCATTTACATCACCTTATATTACGAAGTACACAGATCGTATTCAATGCAATGGCGAGGATATTCCAGAAGAGACACTTAGGGGCATCGTTAATCAATTAAAACCAATAGCTGATGAACTAGCTTTAACAGAGCTTGGTGCACCGACTAGCTTTGAGATTACCACAGCGCTTGCGCTCGTTTATTTTGCCCGATATGCTTATCCTGATATTGTGGTCATGGAGACAGGTCTCGGCGGCCGACTAGATTGTACGAACATCATATTCCCTATCGTATCGGTGATCACGAATATTGGCCATGATCATATGGATATATTGGGTAATACGCTGGAGCAGATCGCATTAGAGAAGGCTGGAATCATCAAAGCTGGTGTTCCGGTTGTGAGCTCTGTGGAGCAGCCTGAATTAATTGATCTATTGGAGGGCACGGCTAGGAATAGCCAAAGTAAGCTATACCAGTTGGGTAAGGACTATAAGTATCATTTGGACGACGTACGAATTGATCATCTATCGTTCTCGTTCACGGGGCCATTTCGCACCATAAATTCACTAGCGGTTTCGCTTAACGGTGAGCATCAGATCAAGAATGCAGCAGTCGCAATGATGACTCTTGAGGTTCTTAGGCAGTACTATGCAATCATTGTCGATGACGAGAATCTATTAGCGGGATTAGTGGAAACAAAGTGGCCTGGCAGATTAGAGATGGTGCAGAAATCCCCTCGGATCGTCATAGACGGTGCTCATAACCCGGAAGGTGCAGAGACATTAGCGAAGGCATTATCTTCCATTTACCCCTATGAAAAACTTTATTTTATGATGGGAATGCTGTCAACGAAGAATCATTCTGATTATTTATGGCATATACTACCTATTGTGGATACATTGATCGTTAGTGAACCGAATTTCCGTAAGAAGATGGATGCTCACCTACTAGCTGAGCTTGTAGAACGAATGAAATCCAGTCGAGCAAAGCCAGGGCTACAGGTGATCGTTGAACCGAATTGGAAAGAAGCATTGCATAAACTGACTGAACTCACAGGTCACGATGACCTTGCGGTGGTGTCCGGTACATTATACTTAATTTCTGACGTACGCTCATGGATATTGCATCATAAGACAAGCGAAAAAGGTTGGTGATCAGACGTTGAACACTGCGGAACACGTACATTTTATCGGTATTGGCGGATATGGTATGAGTGCGATCGCGAGAGTTCTTCTCGAGATGGGCTATCACGTTTCTGGATCAGATGTGATGGCGCAAGATTTAACGGATAAGCTCGTAGCCAAGGGGGCTCAGGTTTACATTGGACATGAAGCTACACATGTAGAAGGCGCTAACATGGTCGTATACTCCACCGCATTATCCAAGGATAATGTCGAGATGTTAGCCGCAGAGCAGCTCAAAATTCCAATTCTCCATAGAGCTGAGATGCTGGCTAGGATTATGGATGCTCGCAGAGGAATCGCTGTTGCAGGTGCTCATGGCAAGACGACCACTTCTTCGATGATCGCTCTCATCATGGAGGAATGCGGATTAGATCCAACCTACATTATTGGTGGAGAGATTATGAATGTAGGTAACAATGCCAAAGCCGGTAATGGTGAATACGTGGTTGCTGAGGCCGATGAGAGTGACGGTTCTTTCTTGAATTATCACCCGGAGCTTGCAATTGTGACCAACATTGAAGCCGATCATCTGGAAAATTACGATGGAGACTTTGCGAATCTCGTTCATGCGTACGGTACATTCCTGAGTCAGATCAAACCTGATGGTAAAGCAATCGTCTGTTATGACGATGCACATCTGAGGGAGCTGCTGCCCTCATTAAGAGGAACAGCGATAACCTATGGTTTTGCAGATGGAGCTGATTATCGGGCAGATAACCTACTTCTGGGTGATCGTGTATGCTCATTCGATATTATAAAAGGACAAGACCATATAGGACGTGTCGAGCTGACCGTTCCGGGTAAGCATAATGTGTATAATGCTCTGGCTGCTGTCATTACATGTCTGGAAGCAGGTCTTACGATTCAATCGATTGCCAAGGCTATTAAGCTATTCAGAGGAGCCAAACGGCGCTTTCAGGTTCTAGGTGACGTTGATGGTATTCTGGTCATTGATGACTATGCTCATCATCCTACGGAGATAGAAGCTACGATTGCAGCATCCAAATCTACGGGCAAACGGATTATCGCCGTGTTCCAACCACAGCGGTATACACGAACCTTCTTCTTGCTGGAGCAATTCAGCCGAGCGTTCACGGAGGCCGATGAAGTGATCATCACGGATATTTATTCTCCTGCTGGTGAGAAGAGGATTGAAGGGGTTACTTCCGCTAAATTAGTTGAGCTTATTCGCCTGAATAGCAATTCGAACGTCGTTCTTATTCCGACTAAGGAAGAGGTTCGGACCTATCTTAGTGCCATTGTTCGCAGTGGAGACCTAGTGCTGACCATGGGTGCGGGAGATATCTGGAAGGCTGCCGAGGGACTGGCTACGGAGCTGCAGCGCCGTGTGGATGTAGCACAATCCTAATAGTTACGAACATAAGATGAATTCCTTAAAAAGCATTCTTGGATGGATTGGTTTAGGCATCTTGCCGTAAGCCGAATCTACAAGGGTGCTTTCGTGCTATTAAGTGACAATTTTTCACTATTAATCACATGCAGTTGTAATGTATACTAGGTCTTAAGTATGAATTGCTCGACATATAAAAGGGATTTCCTCAATTGTGTAGAATCACATAGCACAGACAATATACCTTAGATGCATTGGGGGAACATCATGAATCGAAGGATGCTAATGAAGGCTTTGATAGAACAGGAGAAACGTGCTGCTAATTTGTTCGTGATCTTGCTGCTGTCAGTTATTTTTTTAACTGATGTGTTGATCTCCACTTTATTCTTGGATGGTCTTGGTTTTAAGCTTTTGATTCCTTATATTTTCCTCTTTTTACTTTTACCCTTTACCGTTTTTTTTAGCAGAAAAGAGAATCCAAGATACATTAAATACATTTTCTTTTTAACGTATTTGATCACATGTCTAGTAAATGAAATAGTTATTTTCTGGGAAAGTACTGAATATAATGGTGCAGGTAATGTGGCTGAAGTTTTTTTCATTCTCTTCTCCCCGATCTTTATCAATAAGAGATTTTATCGAATTGTAACTGTAGGAATTATTGCGAAGTATTTATTTATTGGATTAATACTACAAACGAAAGTCATTTTATTGCCGATTGCTTTAACGGTGGTTTTAGCGCTCGTCGCGTTTATCATACTAAATCGTTTCACTGGATATATCTATGCTTTGAATAATTCATATTTCAAACAATTCGGTGGTGTTGTAAAGAGTATCGTTTCGACTCTGGAATTGAAAGACCCATACACGCGAGGGCATAGCGAGCGCGTTGCAGAATATGCGGTTATTCTAGCACAGTCACTTGATATTTATGGAGAAGACGATCTAAAGCTCATTTATTATGCATGTTTGCTTCACGATGTTGGAAAGGTGCATATTCCAGATCATATACTGACCAAACCATCTAGGCTGACAGAAGAGGAGTATATGATTGTCAAGAAACATCCGATCGTAGGGGCAAACGCGATCAAAGATATAGAAGGCATGGAGTTGTGCCTAGATATCGTCTTGTATCATCACGAGCGATGGGATGGAACGGGCTATCCGGAGGGGTTAAAAGGTATGCAAATTCCTTTAACCGCAAGAATTGCGTCTATCGCCGACTCCTTCGATGCGATGACTAGTCACCGTTCATATCGTGGGGCTATGACGGCGGGAGAAGCTTATGAACAAATTATACAAGGTGTTGGTACACAGTTTGATCCGGCGCTTGTCGATCACTTTAATAATGCTTTCACAGCTTGGACTGACATCCTTGATAAAAAAACTGTAATAGATAAAGAGATTCAACTCATTGCTGTTTCAGCGAAGTTGGAAGGGAGGTGAAATGATGAAAATTCGCAAATTGAATAAAATCTCTCCAACTAATTGTTGGTGGTGCAAATGGCTTTAAAAAGATGAGGGGGAAGGACACATTGTGTCCTCCCCCCTATTATTTATAAGCTAGAAATAAATAGATAATTCGATCTAATGTTAGAATTCTTCAGGGGGAAAATTTTGTGAATAATAATAAAAACTTGGGAGCTATAAGACTAGTGCTTCACCGAATTGTCAAAGACAAAGATCATTATATAGTTGAACAATTGTTGACTGGTGAATTTTTTGAAATGCCTCAACCTGCTGTCGAAGCGATGGAGGCTCTCGTAAAAGGGATCCCTCCTGAACAAATTGAGCTCGAATTGATAAACAAATATCCAGATGAAGAAATTAATATGATGGATTTCCTCACTCAACTTGGAGAAATGGGCTTCTTGGTCAAAGATGACCAAGACTCTCTCTTCGCAGGAAGTGAATTTGATCTGGATATAGAGGCTTCAATCACTACTCATTCAATAATAGGTCGATTTCTATTTAGCAAGCAGGTTATCCCTGTTTATGCGATTCTTGTGTGTGTGAATATCTTGTTTTTTTTTAGTCGTCCCGATCTGTTTCCACAGCCACGCGATCTGTTCCCCTTTGAATTGATGATGCTGAATATTATTGTATCTTTAGTGGTTTCTGTTACACTTCTCGCCATCCACGAAAGTGGACACGTTATAGCTGCGAGAACATACGGCTTGACAACTTCTATCCGTTTAGGACATCGATTATTCCTGCCCGTCATCGAAACGCAAATGCCTACGATTTGGCGTCTCCCCCGTGGCAGAAGGAATATTCCTTTGTTAGCGGGTTTATTCATGGATCACACACTACTCTTTATTTCAATCTCTATATTAGTCTTCGTTCCGTCGCTTTCTGAAATAATTACAGGAATACTTGGGATGATCGTTTTACAACTTGTTATGATGTCTTTGTATCAGTGCATGGTTTTTATGAAGACGGACTTATATTATTTACTCCAGAACGTCTCGGGTAGTTACAATCTGCTAGAGAACGCAGAAGGATGGCTGAAGGAAAAGCTCCCTTTCATCCGACGGGAGAATACTACTGTTATTTATGATAAAGAACGGAATATCGTGCGAGGATATGCTATGTTTTATATGTTTGGTTTGTTTGCTAGCGGTACTGTTTTCGTATTTTATGTTATTCCACAACTCACATATTCCTTCGCTATTTCATTCGATCGCTTGATTAATCCTTATTCCACCTCCATGAAAGTCGACGCTATTCTCTTCTTCGCTCAATTTGCAGTTTTTGCAGGTTTGTTGACTTACAGTTGGGGGAAAAAATATGCTCGTTCCGAAACAAATGCAAACAAAACTTGATTTTTTGTGACTTTGTTCCTCTTAATAATTGAATTTCATTGCTGTTTTCCCTATTGTACGTCATACTTAACTGTACTCGAGTCGAAAAGGATGTAGGGATTTCATGCTTGGAAATATGCTACTGAATACTTTGATTGGACAGGAGAAACGCGCGGCTAATCTGTTCATATTTTTGTTGGTAACCCTTATATTCATTTCTGATTTTTTAACGCAATTTTTCTCGTTGGGTATTTTTGGTTTGCTGTTGCTGTTCCCATATCTTATTATCTTTTTGCTTATTCCGTCAGCCTTCGTTCTTATAAAGAAAAATAATCCAAGACGCATTAAATATGTTTTCTTTTTGACATTTCTTTTTGTAAGTTTAGTCACTGAAATCACTATATATTGGGGAAGTACTGACTATAAAGGAGGTACTGTGGCAGAAATATTCTTTATACTCTTCTCGCCTATATTCATAAGTAAGAGGTATTTCATGACGGTTTCGATAGGTATTATATGTAAGTATGTGCTTGTGGGACTTTTGCTTCAGACATCGGTGGTTTTATTAATGATGGGATTAATTTTAGTTTTTGCTCTTGTTGCTTTCATTATCTTAAATCGTTTTCTCGGATATATCGATGTATTAAACGACTCATACAATAAACAATTCGAGACCACACTCTCCTCAGGTATGGCGATAATGAACCACACGATAAAGAATGAGATCACGAAAATTCAATACCTGAATAGTAGGATTAAAGAATTGATCACAAACCGAAATATCGAGGATGTCGATTCGATGATGGAATCCATTCATCAAGCCACTAATCACATGCTAAGCATGTCTAATCGATTACAAGCGAAGACAGGGGAGATTACTCTGGAGGAAGGGACCCACAACTTGATTTCAATTGTGAATTCCGCAGTCAGTATGATCGAGCCCAATCTGCAAAAAAACCAAGTGCGATGCATCCAAGAGCTTAACTATGATGCGGATATCATGTGTGATCAGTTGCAGCTTCAGGAAGCATTGATGAATATTATGATGAATGCTGTGGAGTCGATGGAACTGGATGGTGGAACATTGACGATCCGGTTGTTCAAGGTAATGAAAGATATCGTTATTGAAATTGAAGATACCGGATGCGGAATTCCAAGTGACATTCGCTCTCGTGTCTTAGAATTGTTCTTCACTACCAAAACATTGTTGAACAATCATGGGCTTGGACTAAATTACAGTTACAACGTTATGCAGAAGCATGGTGGATCTTTGGAAATTCTTAGCGAAGTGAATGTCGGAACCAAGGTCTCACTTCGCTTCCCTCACCATCGAATTGTTCAGATGCGGAAATATGATAAAGGGAAGGACAAACCTACAAGAATGGAGGGACTACATGCTTAGAAGAATATCGATGAATACTTTGATTGGACAGGAGAAGCGTGCTGCTACTCTGTTCTTGATTTTGCTGTTGTCTGTTGTTTTTATGTCTGATTTCGGAGTGGTAAGTTTTTTATCGAACGGTTTTAGTTTGAAGTTATTGCTCCCGTATCTTTTTCTATATTTACAAATTCCTTTAGTCATCGTCTTTATCAATAAGCGGAATCCCGGATATATCAAGTACATGTTCTTTTTGACATATATAAGTATTAGCACTTTTAATGAGATTTTTTTATTTTTAGGAACTACACACTATGAGGGCGGTTCCGTTGCTGAAATGTTTTTGATTCTCTTCTCTCCGATCTTTGTTAATAAGAGATATTTCTGGACTGTCACGGTGGGTATAATTATAAAATATTGTCTAGAGGGAATTCTGCTAAAGTCAACGGTCGTCTTTTTTCCAATGGGATTAGATTTAGTTTTTGCTCTTGTTGCTTTTATCATCTTGAATCGCTTCATCGGATATATCGGCGCATTAAACGACTCATACAACAAACAATTCGAGGCCACACTCTCCTCAGGAATGGTTATCATGAACCATACATTTAAGAATGAGATTACGAAAATTCAATACCTGAATAATAGGATGAAAGAATTAAACAAAAACCAAGCTAACCAGGATAACAATACGATGATAGAATCCATCCAGCAAGCAACAAGTCACATGCTTAGTATGTCTAATCGATTACAGGCGAAGACAGGGGAGATTATTCTGCTGGAAGGGACCCATAACTTGATTTCAGTTGTGAATTCCGCAGTCAGTATGATTGAACCTAATCTGCAGAAAAATCATGTGCAGTGTATCCAAGATTTCTCTCTGATGTGGATATAACGTGCGATCAGTTGCAGTTTCAGGAAGCATTAATGAATATCATGATGAATGCCGTGGAGTCGATGGAATTGAATGGAGGAATCGTGACGATCCGGTTGATTAAGGTAATGAAAGATATTGTTATTGAAATTGAAGATACCGGATGCGGAATTCCAAGTGACATTCGCTCTCGTGTGTTCGAGCCTTTCTTCACCACTCGAAGCACGCTAAACAATCACGGGCTTGGACTTAGCTACAGCTACAACGTCATAGAGAAGCATGGTGGTTCTATGGAAATTCATAGCGAAGTGAATGTCGGAACTAAGGTGTTAATTCGCTTTCCTCACCATCGAATCGTTCATATACAGAAACTTGATAAGGGAAGGGTGGGGAACTCCCATGAACACGATAAAGGTATTGCTGGTTGAAGACGAACCCTTCTGGCAAGAAAATCTGAAGCGTGATCTAAGTCGGGAGATTGACATCGAGGTTGTTGGCATCGTATCCACGAAGGAAGATGCGATAACGGCTAGCACTTCCAAGGAAATTGATGTGATTCTGATGGATATCCATTTGACCCGACATTACTTGGAGGGTATTGAAGCCATCAAAGAGATCTCTAGATTATCCAATAGTAAAATCATCATGCTGACTTCATCTACGAGCGAAGAGGTAATATTACAATCCTTCGAATATGGAGCAGAGAATTATATCACAAAATCGAATTATCAGGATATTGTGGGTGCTGTGCGTGAGGCTTATCGAAATCAATCGTCCATTCATCCAGATGTCGCCGATGTGTTGAGAAACGGATTCAGGGATGCCAAAAGGGAAATCAAGTTACAATCTCTAACACCTGAAGAGCGAAAAGTTTTTGAGTTGAGAGTGCAGGGTTATAACAAACCGAGAATAGCAGAACAACTGCATAAATCGATACATACGGTCAAGAATCAGTTAAGAAACATTAGAGATAAATTAAATATGTGAAGGGGGACTATAAAAGTTAGTCCTCCTTTTTTTTATATGTTACACCTATGATTAATGTAATGCCTATTACAGATAGGATGAGTGATATTATCTTGTCATCTTGAAAGATAAGGACTACATACCTACTTAGCTGAATTCACTTTTTTATCAAGAGGCGATATTGGATAATAATATTAAATTTAAGATTTTAAATATTATATGGAAATATTTTTAATATAATGGTAAGATTAAGGAATGAAAGTACTTTTATCGACAATTTTAATTATTTCAATCTTAGTTACAGCAA
>JBBDTA010000109.1:3759-22236 GCA_040904605.1 Paenibacillaceae bacterium | reverse complement strand
GGAATGAAAGTACTTTTATCGACAATTTTAATTATTTCAATCTTAGTTACAGCAAATATCGGATATATTGGATATGCTGATGATGGTGTTCCAAAATTAAAAATCGTTGTGAACCAAAATGAAATTCAAAGTGTACTTAAAAGCCTTTCGAAAAACAGTAATTTCCAATCTGTTAAAAACCTTAATTTCGGTTTGTTGAATAAGCACTTCTTAAAAATGGCTTACATCCCAGAGAAAAAAGTGTATACTATTGCAATGGAGGAAATCATAAAAAATCCGAACAAAAAAGATATGGGTTGGGCGCTCGGAGTAGTATATGATTTAGACAATAATAAACTTATCGATTCTACTTATGCTGAAGTTCAACTTGATACAGTTAAGATTAAAAATTTCTCCAAAATGATGGATAAAACAGTTTCTCGTGATATATATGAGAAGGATCAAAAAGAATTTAATAATAATGATACGACTTGCGAATGCGCAGAGAATGAAACTTCTATTATTGACAAGAAAAATCGTCTTTCTACATTTATTGAATCAGTAATTGCTCCAAAAGCTAATGCAATGAGTGAAAGCGAAAAATGTGGTTGGCAAAGCGTTGTAATGTGTGCTTTATTTGGATTAATAACAGGTGGATGGGGTGGATTAATTTGTTCAGCATCAATGATGTATGTTTGCACATATGTTCCCCTATCTTGTACTAATTGGTATGGAAAGACTGTGCCATGCTAATGAATAAGAAGATAGAAAGGATTTTACTGATTATAGGCATACCTTTAAGTATAATATTTGGAGTCCCTAGTCTTCTCAATTCTGAACAAGCTTCATACTACATATATCTAGGGGTTTTAGGAATAGTCTTTGTTTCACTGTCATTTGCAATACGATTCTTTAGGAAATGAAATTAAGTAATACGGTTCCCTTTTAAAGCGCTGCCAAAGACGTAGTATATCTACATCTTTTGGTGGTGTTTTTTTAACTTGACTTTCGGCAGGCTTTGATTATCCAAGTTCTCTCTAGCCATTCTGAATAAACATGGATGAGTACCACTGTGATTGATATAGTAGTTGGCCTCGTTCCGATAACGCTTGCGTAGAAGCGGCTATTAAGGTAGCATGTCCGTGTACATACAACTCAGTTAGGATATCCTCCGCACTCGTTGTATCATAATCAATTCTGAGTTGAGAGTGCAGGGACTTAACAAGCCGAGAATAGCAGAACAGCTGCACAAATCGATACATACAGTTAAGAATCAATTAAGAGCTATTCGTGAAAAACTAAATATGTGAAGGGGGACTATAAAACTTAGTCCTCCCTTTTTTTTTATCTTAAATCTATGATAGCAGAGAATGAAATGCTATTACAGATAGGATGAGTGATGTCATCGTGCAAGACGAGGACTACATATTGACGATTGCCATTATGACTGTGCTATATGAGTATCGTGACCGGATTTACACGGATTATATCAATACTGACTTGACCGAAGAGATAGCTTCCAAGATTGTAGATATCTCTATGAAATTCACACAAATAACTGAGCTTATTACATCCAGCTGTACATCAGTTTTACAAGAAGAGGTGTCCAATGAAAGAGCACATTAGCCTCCCAGGAGCTGTTATAATGGAGGACATACTTCGTGAAGATTTGCAATTGTTAAATAACGAATACATAAATACGAATAAATACATAGAAATTTATCCTTATAACAAAAATATCGCAATAAACTTAGGTGATCATGATTCTGTTAGGGAGGATGATCATTGTATTAATCTTTATGTTCGTAGTAATACAATCCATAATAATGATATTGACCCTAAGTCTGCAACGGTACAGCATGCTATGCTGGTTTGGTTATATATGATAGAAAGACAATTACCATATTCTATCATTGCAGTGGAGGTCTCTTATTCCTCATGGAGCCAGTCTTCTCTTGAATTTGTAATCTTAAGTAGGTATGAATTTGAGATGTGTATAAGGATCTTCCCAAGATAGCAGTGGATAGAGATGAATATGCTCGCGAGCTAAGCCGAATATGGATAGATAGATATTTGTAATTCTAATTGATTTCGATTTAGACATAATCTCACTTTCCCCCTCATAGTGTTAAAGTAACTTGAGGACAAGGAGAGAGTCGGATGAGTAAGGCACGGATTACCTATCGGTTTGACAAGGAAACACAGAATAAACCAACGGAAGCAGAATTTATCCAGAGAGAGCGGATTCAGAATCCAGCTTCGGGCAATGTCATTCCGTTATATCAGGAAGACCCAGACTTCACGAATCGTGATTATGGAGCATGGCGCAGTCCCTTTGAGGCTGAGACAGAGCGTATAGAGCAATTGATTAGAAATTCGGAAGCAAGAAAAGATACAGTAGAACCTGATCGAGAAACCCCGTCATACTATACGGCTCCACAAGCAGAAGAGTCTTTCCAACGCGTTAGCTTTTATGATGAGCCGCCTGTTCGAACGACATATCGAAAAAGGGGAAAAACCAGCAATTGGTTTAGTCTAACTACATCCATTACTGGAGCAATCTTAACCGGTATTGTGTTGGGTATGTTCGTGCTGTCCATGTTCAGGGGTGAAGCGAACCCCTTGCCGAATTCCAATGAACAATCAACGGTTGATAATGAGCCAGCGGCTGTGCTGAATGAATCGGGCGAAGAGAACTTAATTAGTGGTGATGCGAATAATGCAGCTTCTTTGACAGCGGTCGATCTTCCTGAGCAAACATACTTCCTTATACAAAATGGGGTTTTCTCTACCTTAGAGGGGGCTAATACGGCAGTGCAGCTATTGAAAGATATGGGATTATCCGGGGCTGTAAGTCATGCTGATCAATTCAGCGTATTTGCTGGTGCGGCGTTAAATAAAGAGGATGCTCTATTCCTAAGTCACTATCTTCAGAGTGATACGTTAGAAGTATATGCCAAGCCATATGTCCTACCGGCGGTTCGACAGTTAACATGGGCTGGTGAAGAAGGCAGTCAAATTCAAGGGTATATGGAGAAAAGTCGAAGTCTTGTGAAATTAATACTAGGGATGACCTCTGCAGGTCTTCAAGATAGCAATGTTGCCTCATTACCGACTTCCGACAAACAGCTTGTACAACAAGAACACAAGCTATGGACGGAAGCCGCTAATCAGCTCGCAGCAGATGCTACAGAAGAAGTTAAAGCTATGGTACAGCAAATGAATAAGTCATTGAACAGTGCAGTTATGACGCTAGAGCAGTATGCCAAGAATCCGACAGAAGTATATTTATGGCAAGCTCAAGCAGCGGTATCTGAACATATTATTGCTCAGAAGCAGTTTATTGAAACTTCTATGAAGCAGTGATATTACTTGGTTGTTTCGAGCTTTAGATTATTCAGAACGATCATCCCTGAGTCGCTTCCCAAATAACGTGAGATGATAGAGGCTCCTTCTGAACGTAATAGCTGACGATTTGGTGCAAAGGAAGTATCTGTTAAACCATAGACATATCCGTGCTCCTTCATCTTGTATACCGAGCTTGCGTACCAGCTCTGTTCAGGAACATCAACGAATTGATTTGTGATCGATGAGGGAGTTTCTGATAAAGCTAATCTATCAAAGAGAACAACCATCTCTGCTCTGCTGATCGGTCGATTCGGACGGATGGTTTCATCCTCGAACCCGCTAACAATACCTAGCTCTATTGCCATATTGATTGTTGGATAAGCCCAATGCTCATCGGTCAGATCTGGAAACTGCTTCATCTCCTCGACTGCCATGGATTCAACAGGTTCAATTAATTTCTCGTCGAGCTGTATCGCATCCACAGTATCCACAGTATCCACAGTATCCACAGTATTCACAATATCCACAGTATCCACAGTATCCACAGAATCCTCGATAATATCCTTATTATTCAGTAGCTTATCGAATGAGAAGAGCCTATCCAGAATTGTAATAAATTCTGCGCGTGTCATCTGTCGATCGGGATAGAAGGCGCCATTGTCTCCGTTCACGATACCTAGCTCTTCGAGCTTAAGAATATGCTCCTTCGCCCAATGGTTATTGAGATCGTAGAAGACAGGCGGTTGGTATTTACTAATTCCATTGGCAATTCCTCTTGCAACAGCGACTCTAAAGCTTTCCGAAGCTAGCAGGGCAGCATCATCCTTATTCGAGAGGAAGGCTGCTTCAATAAGCACGCTAGGCATAAAACCGTTTCGAACAACGAATACCGCACTAGGAACAATGCCTTGATCTAAGGTGTTAACCTGTTGAATGACGTGATCTTGAATGCTGCGAGCGAGCGCTTTATTCTCATTAGATAACAATCTCATGGCAGAGCTTGCTGGATAATCAGCTTGGGGATATGTATCATCGTAATAGAGGACTAGAGTTCCTCGAGCACTACTGTTGGTATGGGAATTTGAATGAACTGAGACGAATAGATCCCCACCACTGTTATTCGCGAATGTGACACGCTCCTGTAAAGTCATGTGTTGATCTGATTCACGGGTCATTATCGTTTCAAAACCCATTATGTTTAACTCTTGCATTAACTTGTTCGAGATATCAAGATTTACGTCTTTTTCCTTCAAGCCATTTATCCCTATAGCCCCCGGATCATGCCCTCCGTGACCTGGGTCAATCACTACCGTAATCGCATACATCCGACCTGGGAATAATAATAGAACCATCATACAGCATACAAGAGTGAAACATTTAACCAATGAATACCCCTCCTCCTAAAAAAATTACAGTGTGACAAACTTAAAATTTTGCAGAGCAAAACTCGCTTCGAAAAGCATATGCTTATTTTTTATCCCAAACTCTGTCATTATTGTATCTATTCCATATAGTAGACCAGTCGATCAAATGACTTTATCAACGGTCTGAAAGCTTATGTATACATATCTAACGAGTATAATCTGGAAAAGTAGCACGAGAAGGGTTGGTAAATGTCGGAAAATGTTGTCTAGTTGGTGATTGCTTGATTGTATTGATTCGGGTTAATACGTATAATGGTCATAGAGTATTGATTTGGAATTTGGAACAGATAGGAGATGTAGCACATTGAAGAAAAGCTTTGGACTGCTACTTATTTTCTTATTGATCGGACTGTTAACGGGTTCGTTAGTTGCTCATTTGCTCTTAACGATCGAATGGATGTCATTCTTTACTAAATCGATGTTCGTTAGCTGGCATCCACAGGCAGATTTGGATTTTCTGAAATATGATTTTGTGATTCAGGTTAGAATAAGTTTACTTAGTATTATCGGCTTAATTGCTGCTTACTGGGTTTACAGAAGAATTTAGCTAATGCTATCGATGTAGTTTGTTCGACTGGAGGGAATCGGAATTGTCGAGTAGCACCGCCACACAACGCACAATCTACTTAGCTTCTTCCTCTCCTAGACGCCATGAATTGGTCCGTATGTTGCAATTACCGGTACATATCTATCCGAGTGACGCAGACGAAACGATAGAGCCTAGTACACCACCCATTCACATGGTAGAACAATTATCATTACGCAAAGCGGTAGCGGTGAGAGATCAGCTTCTAGCTGAATCTATACCTGTTCCAGATGGCATTATACTGGGCTCTGATACGATTGTTGTGTTAAACGGTCAGGTACTTGGAAAACCGAAGGATACAGCTCATGCATATGAGATGTTATCTGCTCTACAAGGGAATACGCATGAAGTGTTAACGGGTATTGCACTGCTGGATTTACATACTCATCATTCCATCATTAAACACAGATTAACTAAGGTGACAATGAAGTCCCTGACACCGAATCAAATCGATCGTTATATTGCCACAGGTGAACCTAAGGATAAAGCGGGTTCTTATGCGATACAAGGTATCGGAGCTACATTGATTGACTCCATTGACGGTTGTTACTTTAACGTTGTTGGCTTACCGATTTCTTTACTTAGCGACATGCTGAGTGAGATGGGAATGGGAGTACTGAATTAAACAATCAAACGATGAAAGAGGGGAATTCATGGACTCACACACGCTTATGCTGCGTGAGATCCCCAATGAGGACCGACCTAGAGAACGACTGCTACAATTTGGGGCACATGCATTAAGTAATGCGGAATTATTGGCCATACTACTTCGAACGGGAACAGTTGCCGAGTCTGCTGTTAAACTGGCAACCAAGCTTCTTGCCAATGCAGGCGGTTTGCGCAATCTTGTAGGGATGACAATCGAACAATTTACCACCATACGAGGCATAGGTGAGGCTAAGGCGATACAGTTGCAAGCAAGCATTGAAATTGGTCGTCGTCTAGCAAGTGCTCGGAAGAATTCTGCTTATGTGGTAAAGTCTCCTAAGGATGCTGCTGACTACGTCATGGAGGATTTACGTTATCTGGACAAGGAGCATTTTGTTGTTCTTTTTCTTAATACGAAAAACCATGTAACTGGACACGAGACCTTGTCGGTAGGCAGTCTCAATGCATCAATCGTTCATCCACGGGAAGTGTTCTGTTCAGCAATCAAACGAAGCAGTGCATCCATTATTTGTGTTCATAACCACCCAAGCGGAGATCCAACGCCAAGTCCTGAGGATGTTGAAGTGACACGTCGCTTGAGTGAAGCTGGTCGTATTGTAGGCATCGATGTACTCGATCATATTATCATCGCCGATCGCACCTTTCTTAGCTTGAAGGAACAGGGGTTAATGTAGTCGGCTATCATCTAGAGCAGAGAGAAAAGGAGAAATCATATGATGTTTGATGGATTTACGAAAGACTTAGGTATCGATTTAGGCACAGCCAATACATTGGTATTCGTTAAGGGAAAAGGAATTGTTGTCAGAGAACCGTCTGTCGTAGCTGTTAATACGGATACGAAGACGATTGAAGCCGTTGGTGATTCAGCCAAGAAGATGATTGGTCGTACACCAGGTAACATCCGTGCTATTCGTCCAATGAAGGATGGCGTTATCGCAGATTTCGAGACAACAGCAACCATGATTAGATATTTCATACGCCAGGCACAGAAGCCGCGGATCTTCTTCCCACGTCATCCTTATGTGATGGTTTGTGTTCCATCGGGCATTACAGCCGTTGAACAGCGTGCTGTAGAAGATGCTACACGCCAAGCCGGTGCAAGGGATGCCTACACGATTGAGGAGCCATTCGCAGCTGCTATTGGTGCTGATTTGCCAGTATGGGAACCAACTGGAAGTATGGTAGTTGATATTGGTGGAGGTACAACAGAGGTAGCCGTCATCTCTCTTGGAGGAATTGTTACAAGTCGTTCGGTGAGAGTGGCTGGGGACGAGATGGATGAAGCCATTATTGCATATGTGAAGAAAACCTATAATCTGATGATTGGTGAACGAACCTCTGAACAACTGAAGATTGATATTGGATCAGCAGTGAAGACTAATTCTCCAAGCTCTATGGAGATTCGTGGCAGAGATTTGGTGTCGGGCTTACCCAAAACCATCAATGTCAGCTCGGATGAAATTACCGATGCACTTACAGATACAATCAATAGCATTATTGATGCAGTGAAAGTCACCCTCGAGAAATGCCCGCCAGAGCTATCCTCAGATATTATGGATCGTGGCATCGTATTAACCGGTGGTGGGGCATTATTGCGCAACCTGGATAAGCTATTAACACGTGAAACTGGAATGCCTGTCCTAGTAGCGGATAATCCACTGGATTGTGTGGCAATTGGTACAGGACGTGCCCTGGATAACATCGATTTATTCAAGAACAGAAGTGGCTTTGGTAAAGGAAAACGATGATTTAGTAATGTACCATTTCTTTTGGAGTAGGGGAGTATGCCTTGTTCAGGTTATTTGGGAACAAAAAATTAATTTTGTTATTAGCTTGTTTGATTGTTTTCATTGCTCTGATGGGGCTGACATTAGGCGAGCGTAAAACTTTAACATGGCCGGAGAAGTTTGTTAAAGATACAGTCTCCTTTGCTCAAAGCTTATTCTATAGACCGGCAGGAATCGCAGCTGGTTTCTTCGAGAACGTGGGAATGCTGAGTAAT
Organism: Paenibacillaceae bacterium; assembly: GCA_040904605.1. GTDB lineage: Bacteria > Bacillota > Bacilli > Paenibacillales > UBA4045 > UBA4045. Next base: position 14,228 of record JBBDTA010000109.1, on the reverse strand, counting down.
GTGTATGAGGAGAATAAGGCTCTGAAGAAGAAGCTATCTGATTACGCTCAGGATGCAATTCGATTGAATATATTGGAGGAGCAGGTGGGTTGGTTTGAAGAAGCATTATTATTCTCGGAAAGACAGAAACAGGCGAATCGTTACATATGGCACTTTGCTGAGGTCATATCTGCCAGTCCCGACCCCTTCGACCAAACTATTAATATTAATATAGGTGAGAAGGACGGAATACGTGAGAATATGGCAGTAGCGACGGTGGATGGTTTAATCGGTATAGTACGCAATGTTGCACCTTTCTCTTCTAGTGTGCAGCTGATAACGGCAATTGACTACAGAGTGGACTCCACTAAAGCGATTGCAGCTACTACTAAAGAGAATGAAGAATCATTCGGAATGATAGAAAGATATACAACAGATGGTTTTCTGGAGATGAATAAGATCGACTCAATGGATTCAATCAAGGAGGACGATACAGTGCTTACTTCTGGTTACGGCGAGGTCTTCCCCAAGGGTATCATCATAGGAACAGTTGTCTCAAGAGGGGTAAGTGATTCCGGTATTACACACAGGGCGATGATTAAACCGGCCGCTAACCTGAATGGAGCCAAGCTGCGACAGGTTTTTGTCATTGAGGTTCCAGAACCATGATCGTTTTAGTGAGGTTACTATGAATAACAAAATTATTTGGCTCTTGATCTTTATCGTCTTTATCTTAGAGGGTACTTTGGTTCATTGGCTAATTCCAACGGATTGGTATAATGGATTACAGGTTGCACCTCATTTTGTGTTGGTGCTTGTTCTGTTCGTCTCCATCAATAGGAACCGACATCTGGGTCTCTTCTTCGGATTATTATTTGGACTGTTGCACGATATTGTTTATGCAAGTCCAATGATTGGTCCACATTCATTCAGTATGGGCCTTGCAGCATATTCAGCTGGAGTCATTGCCAAACGCCTGAAGATTACGATGATCTCATCATTTTTCGTGATATCCTTCTTTATCGTTCTATATGATGTGGCAAACTTTTCTCTGTTTCGCATGTTTCGTGTGATCGATGTGCCTTTCAACACTATTCTCTCTGATTTCATCATGCCTACACTTTTATTTAATCTCCTATTCGCTGTAATTATCTATGTACCAGCTCGCAGATGGATGGAGAGTAGTAAAGTTCATAGAGACGAATCACCGTAACCGATTCCTAGCTGCAAATGCAGGAATTTGATAGGGCTACAAAGAAATGTATTCAACAGGAGGCAACAGCTGATGGCTACAATCAAACATCTCGTCACGATAAAAGGTGTAAAAGAGGGGCTTATCTTCCTGTTGGATGATACTTGCAAGTTCGATTCGCTTATCAATGACCTTCGCAATAAATTAACCAAGACCCATCAGAACATATTGTCTGGCCCGGCAATTCAAGTGCAAATTCGTTTAGGTCACAGAATAGTTTCAGAAGCTCAGAAGCAGATCATAATCGATATCATTGCCAAAAGAGGAAATTTAATTATTCGCTCGATAGATTCAGCTTCTGATATTGTAAAACTGAGTGACCCGCCCCAGCAACTCAAAATGATGAAAACGATTATTCGTTCAGGACAAACCATTCATCATGATGGTGATATTCTAATTCTCGGGGATGTAAACCCAGGTGGAACGATCACCTCAACCCATGATATTTATATACTAGGTTCTCTAAGAGGTGTGGCTCATGCTGGTATTAATGGTAATGAACAATCGATCATAGCCTCGTCCCATATGAAGCCGATACAGCTTCGAATAGCGGGCATCATTAGCAGACCACCAGATGAATGGGGAATTGAAGAAGCTTTTATGGAATTTGCTTACTTGAGTGATGATCATATGAAAATCGACAAAATTGTAAATATCCATCGTGTTCGGCCTGATGCGTTGGTACTTTAAGCGTATGCTTTTGAAGTAGTTTTCTCGATTGCTAGCGCAATCATTATAACTTTTAGGAGAGTGTAACCATGGGAGAAGCAATCGTTATTACCTCAGGAAAAGGGGGCGTTGGCAAAACAACATCCTCAGCTAATATCGGCACAGCTCTAGCACTTCTTGGCAAAAAGGTATGTATGGTTGATACCGATATCGGTTTGCGCAACCTAGATGTGGTGATGGGCTTGGAAAATCGAATTATATATGATTTAGTAGATGTAGCAGAAGGTCGTTGTCGACTAGGTCAAGCTATGATTAAAGACAAACGGTTCGATGAACTGTACCTGCTGCCTGCAGCGCAAACCAAGGATAAGGATTCGGTAACACCTGACCAAATAAAAGCAATCATCCTTGAGCTAAAGAAGGATTTCGACTTTGTTATTATTGATTGTCCCGCTGGAATCGAGCAAGGCTTTAAGAATGCTATCGCTGGTGCAGATCGTGCGATTGTCGTCACTACGCCTGAGAATGCCGCGGTGAGAGATGCTGACCGGATTATTGGGCTATTGGAGTCACAAAAGCTGCGCGGAGCCAAGCTGATCATTAACCGAGTTCGTGCTAATATGATGAAGAGCGGAGATATGCTTGATATTGATGAAATTTGTCAAATTCTAGCTATTGACCTGATCGGTGTTGTGCCTGATGATGAGCATGTGATTAAAGCAGCAAACTCCGGGGAGCCTACTGTCATGAGTCCAACGTCACGTGCTTCCATCGCTTATCGGAATATAGCTCGTCGAATAGTGGGAGATGCCGTGCCCCTGATGTCGTTAGATGAGAAAAAAGGAGCCTTCACCAAGTTTAAAAAGTTTTTCAGATTAGGATGATGGTTATAAATGCTAACTAAGTTAAAAAGAATGGATTGGATGATTGTACTCATCTTAATCGGATTTATGGGAATTAGTTATCTGTTAATCCAAAGTGCAATCCATAATAATTTGGTGTATAGAAATACGGCCATGGATCAAAAAATGCTTATTTTCTATGGCCTGGGCTTTGTAGTTCTATTCGGTATGGCGTTTATCAATTATCGGATACTCCTCAAATTGTGGATTGTTATTTATGTGATTGGTGTAGCCTCTTTGGCTTTAGTTCTGAAATTTGGCGGAGAAACGAATGGTGCGAGAAGCTGGTTTAAAATAACGGAATCTCTAAACTTCCAACCTGCAGAACTGATGAAACTATTCCTAATTATTGCAATCGCTGGATTCATCGGTTCACGAAAAGGGGAAACGCTAAGACTCGGTCAGGAGATACTGCCTATAGGTCTCATTGTTCTCATTCCTTTTACGCTAGTACTGATCCAACCTGATCTTGGCAACGCCATGATCTATTTAATCGTTCTGCTAGGCATGCTATGGATTGGGAATATCAAATATTCCTATGTGCTCATAGGCCTTGCGGCTGCTGTTGGGTTGTTCTTTCTATTCATGTCTCTATTCCAAACTTACCATGATCCCATATCTGATTATCTTAAATCTCAGAACAAGACACACTGGATCGAAAGAATTGATACTTTTCTGGATAAGGATGCTGTATCTCAGAAGGAAAGCTATCATCTAATTAACTCACAGATTGCAATTGGTTCGGGTGGATTGCTAGGGGACGGGTTTAAGGAGGGGAATTCACTTCAGAACGGTCGAATCCCATATGCTTTCTCAGATTCTGTCTTTGTTGTTATTGGCGAAGAATTTGGCTTCGTTGGTTCTTCTGCTTTATTGCTGTTATATTTCCTGCTTGTGTACCGCATGATTCTGATTGCTATTCAGTGTAATCATCTTAGCGGTTCTTTGATTATTACGGGGATTGTATCTATGTTGGTTTTTCAAATTTTCCAGAATGTCGGTATGTTCTTAGGAATTCTGCCGATTACGGGGATTACCCTTCCTTTTATCAGCTATGGAGGAACCTCATTGCTAATTAATATGCTATGTATTGGTATTGTTCAGAGCATCCGTGTTCATCAGGAGCAGCCTTCCCCTTATTGATTGTGATGGTCATGTTAGATTACCCATATCTCGAATAGCCAGACAAGCTTTGGCATACATATGAGAATGAGTGTAATCTGTGGGGGGACAAGTCTGATGAATATGGATGTGAAAAAACGGAGACAACGAAGAATTAAACAGATCAATCCACAGCAATCCTGGCAGGAATGGCGCGTACCACCGACTCGAAATCAATTTATCTATAAATGCTTTATTAGTTTGATCCTATACATACTGATCTGGACGATATTCCAGCTGGAGCATTCGTATGCACAGAGGACGCAACAGGCGATCAGAGGTGTTATGAATGATTCCTTCGATTATAAAGCGCTGACCTCCTGGTACCAAGCCCATATTGGAACAATTCCAACCTTACTTCCGATATTCCATGAACGTAGTGATGGAGATGCACGTGCTGAATATTCTTCTCCCGTCTCTGGCCAGCCTATGCAGGGCGTTGCGGATCAGGCTGATATCATTCAGGTTCACACCTCAGCGGATCGAACAGTCACTGCGATCGGAAAGGGGCTTGTTCAGTCTATAGCCCCCTCTAACAGGAACGGAATGACTGTAAGGGTGCTTCATACGAATGGAATTCTGGCTATATACGGGGGATTAGAGTCCGTACAGGTAGTGAAGAACGATTGGCTTGAAGAAGGAGCGCTCATCGGGTATACGAACATTCTGTATTTTGCCCTTAAGAAGGGAGATCAGTATGTGAATCCGGGGGATGTGATTCCTTTTGATTAAATGCTTCGGTATTGTCTATCGTTTTCACCCACTTTTTGTAATCATGATGGCACTATCGGTTGTTATGGGATTCTATATTGAGCTCTTAACTTTATTCGGTATTGTTGTCATCCACGAGTTAGGTCACGTCGTTGCAGCTCAATATTATGAATGGGAAGTTAGTGAGGTTCAGCTATTGCCATTCGGTGGTGTAGCTATCATAGAAGAACTAGGCAGTGTTACAGCATGGCAAGAAATTGTTGTGGCTCTTGCTGGACCATTACAGAATGCTCTAATGATCATTCTCGCGTTAGTGATGAAATCGACAGCCCTTTGGAGTGATGGGTGGGTCGATTATTTTGTTCAGGCGAATATGTGGATAGCTCTCTTCAATCTGATGCCAATATTACCGCTGGATGGCGGACGAGTGCTCCAAGCGCTCCTAAGCTACAGGATTTCATATTATTACACATTGAAGTTAACGTCATGGATGAGTTTGCTTATGAGTGGAGCACTATTATCAGTATCCATATACAATTATCCCATTGCTGGTCTTAATCTGAATTTACTCGTTATCGCTATATTCTTACTCGCTACAAATTGGTATAGCTACCAGAATTTAAATTATAAGTTTATCCGATTTTTAATTGGCAGAAGTAATCGAGCGGATAAGATTCTTGCCGAAGGAGGCTTAGCACAGCCTATAGTTGTACTCGGAGAGCTTAGTGTTGCGCATATTACTAAGATGTTCCGGAGGGAACAATATCATCTGATTTATGTCTTAAATGAGAATGGTACGATTCGAGCGGTTGTGTCTGAGCATCGTCTCATTCACAATATATTCATTGAGCATCGACCAATAAGTGCAGTTTCCGAGCTTTTCATGTAGTATAAGAAGAAAGGAAGAGGATGTGAAAGGAGATTACAATGAAACAAATTGTTGTTCATTGTGAGCAAGATGTAACCAAGGTCGCACTGCTGGTGGACGGCAAATTGGTCGAATATTATGATGAACGACCTAAGGAAGAACGAGTGGGCAGTATTTACAAAGCGAATGTTGTGAATGTCCTTCCTGGCATGCAGGCTGCATTCGTCGACATTGGACAGAGCAAGAACGCTTTTCTTTACGTTGATGATTTATTGGACGCGAATTTGGATAAGGTTCCTGCTGACAAACCACCTATTAGGGATTTGATTAAAGAAGGTCAAGAGATCATTGTGCAGGTAGCCAAAGAACCTTTAGGGACGAAGGGTGCCAAGATAACTACACACTATACAATTCCTGGACGCTGGATCGTATATATGCCGAGTGCAGATTATGTCGGTATATCCAGAAAAATTGAATCGCAAGAAGAACGGCAGCGACTCAAGCAATTGGGTGAGGAGCTTCGCAATGAAGGAGAAGGCTTAATTCTACGAACGGTTGCAGAGGGTGCATCACTTGAAGAGCTTGAGAGGGATCTTAAATTTCTGCGTGACTTGTGGGCTAGTATTCTTGCTAAAGGTAAGAACGGGAAAGCTCCTCTATGTATATATCAGGATTTAGATATGGTTCCACGAATCATTCGTGACTTATTCACGGATCAAATCGATGAATTGATTATTAACAATGTGGAGAAGAAAGCGGAAATCGAATGTTTAGTGCTCCAATATGCTCCTCATTTAGTTGAGCGGATAAAGCTCTATGAGTTACCCGTTTCAATGATTCATTATTATGGCATTTATGAAGCTATCGATAAGTCGTTCCGTCCTAAGGTGTGGTTGAGTAATGGTGGGTACATCAATATCGATCATACAGAAGCGCTTACTGTTATTGACGTCAATACAGGTAAATATACGGGTTCAATAGATCTGGAGCAAACCGTGTATGAGACGAATGTAGAAGCAGTTGAACAAATTTCTAGACTGATTCGGCTGAGAGATATTGGCGGTATTCTAATTATTGATTTTATCGATATGATCGAAGAGGAACACCGACAATCAATTGTTCAACAGATGGAGAAGCTGGTCAAGCAAGATCGTACCAAAACGATTGTTGTGGGCTGGACCCAACTCGGACTTCTGGAGATGACACGTAAGAAGGTTCGGTCTCATGGAGATCAACTTATGTACGAGAGTTGTTCGTATTGTGGCGGTGTGGGCAAGCATTTTATTCTTCATTAAGCTCAGCATGAGCTCAGCAGCATAAAAATCAATTGCGATAAATTGTTAGTTGTGATAAACTGTTTTAGTGCGTGTTGAGATACATGCTGCAACCGCTCGAATAGGGTCCTTCAAGTATGTCGTCCACTAGGGCCGCATCACCCCAATTTTCGGCGAGTCTTATGACATGAGGAGGTGCTAACATGTACGCGATTATTGAAACAGGTGGCAAGCAGTACAAGGTTCAAGAAGGTGATGTTCTCTTCATTGAGAAGCTGAATGCCAATGAAGGCGAGAGCATAACATTCGACCAAGTGGTAGCTATTGGTAAAGAGGACGGCTTTATAGCTGGAACTCCACTAGTAAGCGGAGCAAGTGTATCGGCAACAGTCGACAAACACGTAAAAGGTGCGAAAATTATCATTTTCAAATACAAAGCGAAGAAAAACTACCGTCGCAAGCAAGGCCATCGCCAGCCGTACTCGAAAGTAACAATCGGGAAAATTAAAGCGTAAGAGGCGATGTCATGATTCGAGTAGACATTCGACGCCGATCTGATCGATTCATCTGTGGTTTTACTGTGACGGGACATGCTGAATATGATGTGCCTGGGAAGGATATTGTATGCTCTGGTGTCTCTGCTGTGACCATTGGCACAGTGAATGCAGTTGAAGCTCTCCTGCAGTTGGATTTAACACCTACTGTAGATAGTGGTTATCTATCTGTAGAAGTACCTGAGACAATGGATCCGATCATATTCCAGAAGTGTCAATTGCTATTGGAATCTATGGTCGTTATGCTCCGAGGAATAGAAACTTCATATCAAACTTATATAACCATTAAAGAAATCATTATATGAAAGGAGGTCGAAGCCAATGTTAACAATGGACCTGCAATTATTCGCTTCCAAAAAAGGGGTCGGATCCACAAAGAACGGCCGTGATAGCCACGCGAAGCGTCTAGGTACTAAACGTGCTGACGGCCAAGTTGTCAAGGCTGGCAACATTCTAGTGCGTCAACGTGGAACGAAAATTCACCCAGGTAACAACGTGGGGATCGGTTCTGATGATACACTGTTCGCTAAAGTAGAAGGTACAGTTAAGTTCGAACGCTGGGGGCGCGACCGTAAGAAAGTGAGCGTTTATCCTGTAGCAGTTGCTGTTGAGGCTTAATCAACACCACACATCATAGGCCCTGACGAGATCATATCGTCAGGGTTTTTTCATTGTAAGATTTAGAAATTGATTCTCGTGATATACTAATGCATGAAGGGGAAAACAGTATGCCTGGGTACAGCTTTTGGGTATTAGCAAGCATGATATTACTGTTGCTTGCTTGGATTGGGATGTCTTCTAGACGCAACAGGCAGCTAATGAAGCAATTGACGGAGACGAGGGAAGCCCAATATGGAGAGATTATCCGTACAATTGACCATCATCGACATGATTGGATGAATGATGTTCAAGTGTTGTTCGGTTATATTCAATTAAATAAACAGGAAAAGCTTCTTGCTTATATGGATAGAATAATTGACCAGATGAAGCATGAAAGCTTAATTTCTAAACTAGGTATTCCATTCCTTGTTGCTTATTTGATCAGCTTTCGCGCGAGTACTAATGCTCTGGTGCTTCATGTAAAGCTGGAGCAGGAAATTCCCTTGGCGAGAATAGGTGAACGGGGTATACAGGTTGCGCAATCGATTGTCGCTATTGTGGAAGCCTATAAATCAGCTGCAGGCCGTGGGGAAGGCGATGCTAATCAACTTTCTATTACGATGAATATATGGGAAGACCAGCTATTCATTGGTTACGAATATGATGGTATCTGCAATATAGAGCGATTAAGGAATAGTCTCAAAGGGATTATTGAACGTATACATGAGCATCAGGATATACAAGCTACCTCTGTGGATACAGAACAGGCAGTAGATATTGAAATGCGAGTACGTTTATCGGAAATGGCGGGGTGAATCAGATGTTCTTGGACAAAGCGAAAATTTATGTAAAAGGCGGTAACGGAGGCGATGGGATTGTCTCTTACCGAAGAGAATTATATGTACCCATGGGCGGGCCGGCTGGTGGCGATGGAGGAAGAGGCGGCGATGTTGTTTTCGTCGTGGATGAAGGACTTCGTACGCTGATTGATTTCCGATATCAGAAGCATTTTAAAGCGCCGATTGGGGAAAGAGGAAAGAACAAAGCTCGCCATGGAGCGAATGCAGAGGATATGATTGTAAAGGTACCTCCAGGTACAGTTGTATTAGATGAGGACTCTCAAGAGATATTGGCAGATCTTACCAGACATGGTCAGAAGGTAGTAGTGGCCCAGGGTGGTCGAGGCGGTCGTGGTAATATTCGATTTGCGACTCCTGCTAATCCTGCCCCAGGTATTTCTGAGAATGGAGAGGAAGGCAAGGAACGTTGGTTGGTACTGGAATTAAAGGTAATGGCCGATGTTGGGCTTGTAGGATTCCCGAGTGTTGGGAAATCGACTCTGCTCTCCGTTGTATCTGCTGCAACACCGAAAATAGGCGCTTACCACTTCACTACAATTACTCCAAATCTGGGTGTGGTCGATGTTGGAGATGGTCGAAGCTTCGTCATGGCAGATCTTCCTGGATTGATCGAAGGTGCTAATGAAGGGGTGGGCCTCGGTCACGAATTTCTCCGACACATTGAACGTACACGAGTACTAGTCCATATCATCGATATGTCAGCTGTGGATGGGCGTGACCCTTATGAAGATTGGGTGATGATCAATCGGGAGCTAGAATTATATAACCCACTCCTGCTGACACGTCCACAGCTTCTTGTTGCGAACAAGATGGACAGCCCGGGTGCTGAAGAGCATCTAGATGTGTTTAGGAAGCGGCTTATTGCCGAGGAAGAACAAACGGAAGTGATTCCTATCTCCGCGATTACCAAGGATGGGATTCAACAGGTGCTTTATCGATGTGCGGATATATTAGATGAGATCCCGAATGTACCTTCTGTTGAAGAGGTCAAAGATGTATCTGAACGTAAGGTATATCAAGCTGAGGAAAAGAAGGATGAATCCTATGTAATTCGCAGGGAAAACGATCTATATATTATTGAAAGTCCGCATATTGAGAATATGATTAAACGCATGAATTTTAGTACTCAGGAAGCTGCGGACCGATTCGCAAGAATTATGAGTAAGATGGGAATCGATAAAGCATTAAGGTTGAAGGGTGCTAAGGATGGGGATTATGTTCGCATCGGAGAATTTGAGTTTGAATTCGTAGAACAAGAATAGCTAGGGGAATGATCGGACATCGGCAACTTGCCGGTGTTTTTATTTTTGCTAAAAAGCGAACAATAAACATAAAAATCATTTTATTGTGCGTTTTCTAAGTAGGTTGTGATCTAAATACATATATATTCACATGTTAAATCGAGCGAATTATGAACTTTTTGCGAAAAACCTATTGAAATTTCAAAGACTGCCGTGTATAGTATACCTATGTTATATAAAGTAACATTTAGAGAAAGAAAAAGAGGAGTGGATAGTGTGAAAGAGACTGGTTTTAAGAATTCAGGACATAAACCGAGCTTATTGTCAGCATTTCTCTATTTTGATGTAAGCTTTATGATATGGGTAATTTGTGGCGCGTTAGCTTTATTCATCACGAA
>JBBDTA010000109.1:0-3659 GCA_040904605.1 Paenibacillaceae bacterium | reverse complement strand
ATCGTTGGAGCAGCTGGTGGTTTTGGCGGCTATCTTCTGAGTAATAATATCCTTGGGCCACTTAAGCAATCAACCGGCACGCACGTTGCTGGATTTATAACGGTAGCTTCAATTATTCTAGTCATAACTTTAGTGTTCTATGCTGTATCTGTCAGTTGGAGAAAGTCATGGGCTACAGAGAATAAGGGTGTAAATTTTTAGCATTGACACAACGCAGAATGCTGCTCGAAGGGTATGAATCCTATGAGACAATGGATAAAAGCAGTAGGAACAGGGAGAAAAGGATCACGAGATTTAACCTATGACGAATGTGCTGCTGTTGCCCATACAATAGCTCGTAAAGAGGCGACAGATGCACAGGTTGCTGCATGGTTAATGGCAGAACGAATGAAGAGTGAATCGGACGATGAGATCATGGCTTTCATCCATGTCTTTAGAAAGTATTGTGCGCCGATTCAATCCTTTACGAACTCTATTAATTGTGCCGGACCTTATGATGGCAGACGATATTTTCCCATCACTATTCCTGTTAGTCTGCTCATGGCATCTGTGCAAGTTCCTCAGGTACTCCACGGTGGTGATTCTCTGCCACCTAAGGAAGGTACCTCGGTCAAGCAATTATTAGAGGTGCTTGGTGTGAATATTCATGTGAATGTAGCGCGCTGGGAGCGTGTATTCTCCTCTGTTTATATCAATTTTGTATGGACCGAGAAGCTATGTCCTCCGCTGAGTTATGTTCGACATATCCGACAAGAGATTGGCCTGCGAACGATGCTTAATACCGTGGAAAAGGTTATTAACCCTGTGCAATCCGCCAATTTGATTATAGGTGTTAATCATAAAACGGCTATGCAGCATTTGATTCATATTCTACCTCGTTCAGGCTTTGAGACTTCGTATATTGTTCAGGGCATTGAAGGATCAGAAGATCTGCCCATCTATAAGAATAGTGCAATCCGCAAAGTGACTGCTTATGGTGATGAATCTAGTATTATAGATCCTTCAATGTTTGGATTTGGTGGTGATCCACTTGATGAGAATAGCTTAGAACAACACATATTAATTCTTCAAAGAATTATCCAAGGCGATGATAGTGCAGATATCAAGAAAGAAAGAGATCATGTCATATTTAATACAGGGTTACGTTTATTCTGGTTTGATAAGGTTTCCACATATGAGGAAGGTTTTTATCTGGCACGATCGTTGCTGCAACGAAAAGAAGCATCCAAAACGTTAAACAGGTGGATCGAATTAAGCCGAGCAGAGGAGTCGTAATTATGATAAGAGAAGCTATTACGCTCTCCGAGCTATCCAATCGATCACATTGTTGCTTTTGTAGTATGCAATGTGGCGTGGAATTAATTAGGGATGAGGCGACAGGGAAGCTAGCCGTGAAGCCTAGTCAGGATTTTCCGGTAGCTACGGGACGTCTGTGTCAGAAAGGCTTTAATGTCGTAGAACACGCCATTCATCCTAGTCGATTGATGCATCCGATCCAGAGATCGGGTGGACAACAGCGAGGTTCACACTCTGTGGAATGGAATAGGAAGGATTGGAATTCAGCTTATGCGGATATAGCGGATCGGATCGGGCAATTGCAGCAGGCTCATGGCCATGATGCGATAGCTGTATATGGTGGTGGATCTCTGACGAATGAGGTTTGTTACTTATTAGGCAAGTTCACAAGAGTTGCTCTTCGTTCTAAATTCATTGATTACAATGGACGATATTGTATGTCATCCGCGGCTGCTGCGGCTAATAAAGCATTCGGTATTGATCGAGGAATGAGTATGCCGCTATCCGAGTTACCCCATTCGCAATATATTATTCTCGCTGGCACGAACGTGGCAGAATGTCAACCTACCATAATGCCCTATCTCATGGAAGCGAAGAAGAATAAAGCTACAATCGTGGTCATCGATCCACGTCAGACAATGACTTCGAAAATATCAGATATCCATGTGCGTCTTCAGCCAGGGTTTGATTCTGTCTTCGTTAATGGATTATTACATGTCATACTGAATGAGAATTTAGCGGATCTTTCGTTTATTAATAAGATGACTACAGGTATTGATGAACTGAAGAAGATCGTGAAGCCGTATACGCCAGAGTATGTTGAGCGCCTGACAGGCGTTATGGGTGCTGTTACGCGAACAATCGCCCGTGGTTATGCGCGTGCAGAGAGTGGCATTGTTCTGACCGCACGGGGCTTAGAACAACAAATTAATGGTGTAGAGAACACGCTGAATTATATAAATCTGAGTTTAGTTACTGGTAAGATAGCTAGAAAAGGCTGTGGGTATGGCGCAGTTACAGGTCAAGCGAATGGTCAGGGTGGAAGAGAGCACGGACAGAAAGCGGATCAGCTGCCTGGTTATCGGATGATTGATGATCCTGCGGCCCGGGCTCATGTTGCCAAGGTATGGGGAATATCACCCGATGAGCTTCCTAGCAAAGGGGTTTCAGCTTTCGAGATGTTCGAGAAAATCGAGCAAGGTGAGATTGGAGGAATGATTGTTCTAGGCTCCAATCCCTTGGTGTCTAGTCCAGATAATCGATATGTTGCAAGAATGCTAGAGAAATTAGACTTGCTGGTAGTCGTTGATATGTTCGAAACGGAGACAGCCAAGTATGCAGATTGGATCTTACCGAGCTCATCCTTCCTAGAGGCAGAAGGAACGCTCACAAATTTGGAAGGTCGTGTATTCCATCGACCACAAGCTATGGATTTACCAGGAGAATGTAAGCTAGATGTTACGATTATTAAGGAGCTGGCTGAGCAACTAGGTAAAGGTGTGTATTTTCAATATGAATCGGTCGAGGATGTTTTTGATGAATTAGCTAGAGCGACTGCCGGAGGTAAAGCAGATTACAGTGGAATCACGTATGACCGATTGAAGCTTGAGAAGGGTGTGTTCTGGCCATGTTCTTCTACGGAGCATACTGGAACGCCTTATATGTTCGATAATGGGTTTCATCATTCCGATGGTAAAGCTAGAATTCATGGGATTACACCGAAGATGCCTGCTGAGCCAATTGATCGCGAGTATCCTTATATCTTAACGACAGGTCGATTAGCTAATCATTATCTGAGTGGAGCACAAACTCGCCGAACTGAAGGGTTAAATCGTAAAGCACCCGTGCCTATCGCAGAAGTACATCCCATACTAGCTCAGAAGATTGGATTGAAGCTAGGTGACCAACTTCGTCTTACCAGTCGACGTGGCTCCTTGAATTTTACTTTCAAAATAACAGAAGGGATACATCCTACAACGATATTCGTCCCCTTCCATTGGGGTGGTGAGTTGTCGATTAATCAGTTGACCATTGGTGCTCTAGATCCTACAAGCCGGATGCCGGAATTTAAGCTATGTGCGGTGAAGGTGGAGAGAGTAGCAGGACAGTGAATATAAAATTAAATAATTTGTAAATAGAGACAGAGACAGAGACAGAGACAGAGACAGAAGCAGAGACAGAGACAGAGACAGACGATGCAGTCTTCCACTTGATGTGGGAGGCTGCTTTTTTTGAAAGAATTTATAAGCTTCCGGAGGAGTGTCAAGGGAAATCACCGAATAGACCAACATGGATGATCTGTATCAATGATAGATAAGAAATGAGATAGATAAAATTAGTTTCCATTTGCTCAATTAATTCGA
>JBBDTA010000108.1:21058-31400 GCA_040904605.1 Paenibacillaceae bacterium | reverse complement strand
AAACTTATATACTCTATTAAAATAGGACAGCCCCAAATTATATACTTTCTGATATAAAAACAAAAAATCTGACATGACGTCAGATTCAGGAATTTGTATAAGGATATGAAAAACCCGCAAATGCCGTCCGATCATGAGTTTCTGAACCTGCTTAGCAGGTGGGTGCTCGCAGGAGCGCTTTTGAAGTCCCTTTTTGAGGGCATGACAGCCACATTCCAATATAAAGCTCCCAAGAAACGAACAATGGTTCAAAACATCGTAGAACCGCAACGGGCATCGCAGGATTTTTCATGTGTTCATAGATATTATTATAAACCCATAAGTCTTGAAAGTAAATCGACCTACACTGCCAATAGTTGAGACGAATGTAGAACTTATGGCAACTAAGCTTCTTTAGAAATTTGTTGTTCTCCCTTTTCTTGCATCCTTCGAAGAACTTTATAGAAGCTCCAGAACGAGAATGCACCCATAAGGGAACCCATAAAGAATGGAATCAAGAAAGTGATTTTGTAGAAGCTTACATAAAGAACTACAAAGTTTCCTACTAACAACATGAGTGAGGTTAACGGACGACCAATCGTAAATAGAATTGAATTTTTGATCAATGTCCGGGTCTTCATCTCGAAATGAGATAGCATTGAGAGGTAATTCATTACTGCGACTATCAATAGAAGCACCATCACGATAAACAAGTATGAAATTACAGAAATAAACGATCCTTTATCTGAATAGAACTGAACATTGATGAGCAGCACGATCAGAATAAAAGAAAAGAATAATCCTCCTAGCATCGACTGTTTATAGTTAGATTTAAAGCCTCTAAAAAAGGTTTTAAACAACGGTACATCTTCATCACCCATAACCCACTTACGTGCTACAGTGTACAACGCAGCTGAAGCAGGCAGGAAGCAGAATGGGGCAATGATTAATGGCGGCAGCATCCAGAAAATCAAGTCATATAAGCTTTCTAGAGCCATTCCAGCCTCAACTGAAGTACTCAAAAACTGGTTCACTATCAAGATGATGAACGGTATCGAACAGAATAACCATAGGAGATTTATTACAGCTAATCGCATAATCCATTCGGCTACACGATATAGCCCTCCCATTAAGCCGTTCATCTCCATGCCGAATTCCCCCTAGGCTGGTATTACTTATTCACAGAACCTTCGGAACTGCGTTCCTTCTGGTCAGTCTTAGGTTTACGAAAATCTTTACCCGTATCTCTCGTGCCTTTGTATCCTCCGCGGTCTCCGCCACGTGGATTAGTACCGCCGCTACCACCACTACTACGTTGATATCTAGGCGCTCCTGATCCACCACTAGAGCTGGATCCGGAAAATCCAGAGTACCTTCTACCTGTAGAGTTCACATCAGGTCTACGTTTTTTGGCGCGAAGCGGATCTTCAGGCGTTAAGTCTACCTGTACTTCCTTCTTCTCACCCGTCAGAATTTGCAGAGCAGCTGCAACGAGTTGTACACTATCATATTGTTCCAACAACTGAATAGCTAAGCCTTTAAATTCATTAAGGCCTTCACCTTGTACAGCTTCAATGAGTCTTTCAGCAGTAACCTTCTGTTTACCTTCAATCGCTTCCGCTAAGCTAGGCAATGGTTTACGTTCCATCTTCATACGATTAACCTTCTCAATAAAGTGAAGATGATCGATTTCTCTAGGTGTAACGAACGACCAAGCTGTTCCTTCTTTACCAGCACGACCAGTACGACCAATACGGTGTACATAGCTCTCGGGATCTTGTGGTAAATCGAAGTTGATTACGTGGGTAACACCCGAGACATCAAGTCCACGTGCAGCAACATCGGTTGCGACGAGTACGTCGATACTACCATCACGGAATTTACGCATTACTGCATCTCGTTGATTCTGTGACAAATCACCATGCAGTCCGTCGGCAGAGTAGCCACGTTTCTGTAAGCCTTCGGCTAATTCATCAACTCTACGCTTGGTACGACCGAATACAATAGCTAAATCAGGCGATTCCATATCAAGCAATCGACAAAGCGCATCAAATTTCATTCTTTCATTAACTTCGATGTAGGATTGTGATATAAGCGGAACCGTCATTTGCTTAGGTGTAACAGTGATATGCTCCGGATTTTTTAAGAATTGCTGAGCTAATCTTTGGATATTCGGTGGCATTGTTGCTGAGAAAAGCATTGTATGTCTCTCGGCAGGTACAAGCTTAAGTATAGATTGAATATCTTCCATAAAGCCCATATCGAGCATTTCGTCTGCTTCGTCCAGAATAACGGTTTGCACTTCGTCTAACTTGATCGTTCTGCGATTAATATGATCCAGAAGCCGGCCCGGCGTCCCAATGATAACATGAGGGAATTTCTTCAATGCACGGATTTGGCGACCGATGTCTTGGCCACCATAGATAGGTAATGAACGAACACCCTTGAATTTACTTAGCTTACCAATTTCTTCTGCTACTTGAATCGCAAGCTCTCTTGTTGGTGTCATGATTAGTGCTGAGATACTGTTACGCGTTACATCGATTTTCTGAATTAGTGGAATACCGAAGGCAGCAGTTTTACCTGTACCTGTCTGTGCCTGACCAATAAGATCTCTGCCTAATATTCCGAGTGGAATGGCCTTCAGTTGAATCGGTGTCGGTTCTTCAAATCCTAGCTCTGTTACGGCCCTCAAAACTTTCGGTTCGAGGTCAAAATCTGTAAATGTGGACAATACAGTCAAGCTCCTTTTTTTATTGCTGGGCTTCATGCCCGGTATATCTTATCTCGGCAAAATTAACTTCTTGCAATAAACAGGGTCGTTTAGATGACGACCTATCCTGAAATAATATACCCACGACAAGCACAGCGTGTAGTTGTACCATCTTCAAGAGATGGCCATGTGGTATACTTTCTTATGACAAAATCGTTCTTCAGAAAGCACATCCGTTTAATTATAACACAGTGTAGAAAGAATTTTCCAGTGACAATACAAATCCGTTAAGCATGTCTAATCTTTATCGACTAAATTTCGATTTAAATAAGTATCCAGAATGTTTGTAATATCGAACACAGCATGAGCCAAATCGACATTCTCAAAGGAATGCTCGCATTGTGTCATATAGGCCATGTCTTGATCATAATGGTTCAGGTGATTTTCGATTTCGTGCTCAGCCAACCCTTTCTTTCGTTGACGCCCCTCGACAGTTACTCGATCAGCATAGATGAACAAACGAACGACCTTATCACCATAATACTTCTTTAGTATGTCCGCTCCGCTAGGATTTAGTATGAGGTATATACAGCTGAACTTCTCAAACATATGTTCAATGTCTTTGTTCTTGACTCCATATAGGTTATTATTAATGTCAATGTGCTCCAAAAATTCGTTACCTTCTATGGCTTGTTTAAATTGCTCGCGGTTTACAAAATAATAATCCTGACCATGCGCTTCACTCGGTCTTGGAGCTCTTGTTGTATTCGAAATAACCTTCTTTAAACCAAGTGTATTACCAACCATATCAGCAATCGTGCTTCGACCTGATCCATCTGGTCCAGTGAAGATAAAGATACGTTCCGTCTCTTTTAGTTCATACATACACTAGTCTCCTTTTTAATTATATTGTCACCGTTGCTCTCGTACCCTTAACTTTACCATAGGCAGTTCAATAGTCAACTACAGCATATGCTTATGAAGTAGCTTTATCGACCACTCGCGTGTTCATCAAAAACTTACAGGAGGGACTTATGTCACGAAACATTATAGGATATGCAGTTATCGTAATTGGTGCCGCAATGGTTGCTGCAGGAATTAATCTATTCCTTATCCCCCATCAGCTACTAAGCGGTGGTGTGTCTGGTATAGCTATGCTAGTTGGATACTATTCCGAATGGAATATAGGTATCCTCTACTTCTTATTTAATTTTCCAATTATGCTGTGGGGATGGTTTATCATTGGGAGACGTTTTATTATCCTAAGCATATTGTCCGTATTTCTCACCTCTTGGTTTATGCAATTAATCAATGTTGATCCATTTATTAATGATCCTATACTTGGCTCTGTCTTTGGCGGTGTCTTGATTGGAATTGGGACAGGCATTACGCTGAGAGTTGGCGGATCAACAGGTGGATTCGATATCATTGGTTCCATCCTTACGCGCAAGAGGGACTTTCCTCTAGGCATGGTCATGTTCTTGCTTAATGGATTAGTAATCCTCTGTCTTGGATTCCTCGACAACTGGGATTCTGCCCTATATTCCATGCTAACTATCTACATTGCAGGTAAAATTGTAGATACCATTCATATACGTCATGTTAAAGTTACAGCATTTATCATTACGAATGAAACGAAGGAGATGATTAAGCAATTATTATTATTGCCTCGGGGAGTGACGATTATTAAGACGCAGGGTGCTTTCTCTCATACTGAGAAGGATATGCTGATGACTGTTACTACCCGGTATGAGTTAGCGCAATTACTTAAAATTATTCGAGAGATTGATCAGAGAGCGTTTGTTAATATCGTAGAAACTGTAGGTGTGCTCGGAGAATTTACACGTAATAATTAACCAATCATAGATATGCTTCTTAAAAATATGTTATAATAAAAAAGTAATTTCTTTGCGTTATTGGGTTCACATTAAGTTTTCTGTAGTACGGCTTTTCGATCGCGATGCACAATTCGGTTGAAAGGGTGAGACGAATGGAGATGGAAGTGGTCAAGTTATCCAGTATCGTGATGAGGTTAACGCCGGAATTGTACTCATTCCTTACACCGGCCGAGCTCGAGAGTTCAATCATTCTGAAATTCGGGATGAGTGACCTTGATGCCAATGGAGCGATAGAAATTGTTCAACAGAGTATATTTGAACAACAGAAAAGTGCTATTATTCAATGACAACGTTGAAACCGTCGGGTATCCGACGGTTTTTCGTTGTCTTAGTTGTTAGTAAGGTCCGCGAATGTGCCCAACTACCTGATCTTGATAGAATTCTTTAAGTCGCAACATCTCTTTAGTATTAAAGGCGGGAACGTTCATAGCAGCTAGATTGTCCTCTACCTGCCCCGTAGATTTAAAGCCTGGAATAATACAGCTGATTTCCTTCTGATCCAATATCCATCGGAGCGCAGCGCGTGCCATATTCCCTCTCCCTTCTGCTATCCAAGTTAGCTGCTGGCTTAGCTCGACACCTTTGTGCAAACCTAATCCGCCAAAGGTTTCACCTACATTGAAGTGCTCACCATTCTCGTTAAAGCTTCTGTGATCATCCGCTTCGAAGGTAGTTGCTGCAGTCATCTTACCCGTCAGCAAACCACTTGCAAGTGGAAGGCGTACTAGAATGCCAACATCTTGGGCATGAGCAGCCGGTAATAATTGTTCTAATGGTTTTTGACGCAATATATTAAATATAACCTGCAGTGCTCCGACATTCGGGTTCTGCAAGCATAACATCCCCTCTTCTACAGACTCCACACTCACACCATAACTACGTATCTTACCTTCCGCTTTCAGCTTGTCGAGCACCTCGAACACCCGGCCATCTTGTAGAATTGCCATGGGCGGACAATGAATTTGGTACAAATCTATATATTCACGACGAAGTCGCTTCAAGCTTGCTTCGCAATATTCTCGCACACGCTGTTCTGAATAAGTATTCGGATCATGAATATCACCTTTTCGACAGAATTTCGTCGCAATATGTATGATATCCTCTCGACCAGCTGTTGCCTTCGCTAACAACTCCTCACTATGACCATCTCCATATACATCTGCGGTATCGAAGAAATTAACCCCTGTGTCGATGGCCTTCGATAATGCAAGCAGTGATTCATCATCCCTTACTGATCCCCATGATCCTCCGATAGCCCAAGTACCAAAGCTAATCTCACTAACCTTTATTCCCGTTTTTCCTAAATCACGATAAATCACCGTACTAGCCTCCCCATCATATTAAACACGCGTTCTTCCATTCATTATATCAAATCATTGAATAAGAACATAATACAAATCGGATTCGATACTTGATGATCTTTTCCGAAATATGGTGGTGATTTAATCTGTGTTCTTGTCGAAGAATATCATATAATAGAATCTAGACACATTCTGAGGGAGAGAGAAGAATGGATATTGTTTTAGCGGCATTATTAATGATTTGGGGTAATGTATCAGGCTCTAATCCAGATGTTACCTTTGAACAAATGGTTCAAGCTTCACTTGATGCGAAGCATCCAGTGGTTGCCCAGAACCCCGGCACCTCAAACGGTACTGTCAATAACGGAGAGGAACCTATTGCAGACGCCACTGGATTTATCAAGCTCGACCCTGCCCCTGATACACCAGCCATCAAGGGCGTATACGCCACAGCTCATTCAGCTGGAGGCAAGAGGATGACCGAATTAGTCACTCTACTTAATGAAACCGAACTAAATGCGATCGTTATTGATATCAAGGACGATTGGGGAAATGTCACTTACTTAAATGACAATGAAATGATTAATTCATTAGGCACTAACAAAAAAATCATTACCGATATGGATAAGCTGATGACAACTCTAAAGGCTAATGATATTTATCCCATTGCCCGAATTGTTGTGTTTAAAGACACCGTGCTCGCCAAGAAAAAACCCGAATGGTCCTTTCTGAAGAGTGACGGTACCGTGTGGGCTAATAACAAATCCACACCAGAAAGCTTCGTCAACCCTTATCGCAAGGAAGTATGGGACTATAACATTGAGGTAGCCAAGGAAGCGGCAAAGCAAGGCTTTAAAGAAATTCAATTCGACTATGTACGATTCCCAGAAGGGTTCGAGAAAAAGGCAGATAGCTTAAACTTTGATACCGACGAGCGTTCACGTGTGGATGTTGTAGCTGACTTCGTCAAATATGCCCGAGAGCAATTAAATCCTCTTGGAGTGAGAGTATCTGTGGATATATTCGGATATGCAGCTTCCGTTCCAGCAGCAGAAGGAATAGGTCAGGATTTCGAGAAAATCTCCAAATATACAGATGTTATAGCTCCTATGATCTATCCAAGTCATTACAGCACAGGTTGGTTCGGATCCAAGGTTCCTGATGCAGAGCCATATATTACAATAGCAGGGGCGATGATCGATACACATGAGAAGCTTGGGCCCCTGGAAGCCATTGGCCAGAAGCCAATCATACGACCATGGATTCAAGACTTTACAGCTAAATGGATCAAAGGACATATTAAATATGGTAAAAAAGAAATGGAAGAGCAAATCCGTGCATTAAAAGACAACGGTATCGATGAATATTTACTCTGGAACTCCGGTAATCGTTATACACCCAGCGTGGAGTATAAGTAATGGATTGTAATGAGAAAACCGCGGAATCAAGGTAACATTCATGTAGCCCTCGGTTCAACTTACTGCGACAATCGCAAGGCAATATCGTACATTTCTATATTAAATGGTTTTTTGGTATTGATGACTTTGTCAAAATCGGTGCCAACCAATTGACCAGCGACAACACCACATGCTTTACCAGATTCGCCTTCAATTAACTTACGAACTGCGAAGTCGCCCAAGAGACTAGCTAGATTGCGATCGTTATGCGTCGGAGTCCCGCCTCGCTGTATATGACCAAGCACGGTTACGCGAGATTCGATACCATTACGATCAGCGATCGATTTCGATATTTCTTCTCCGCCGCCTGCACCTTCAGCAACAATAATGATACTATGCCTCTTTCCATGATCAAAGTTATCCTTCATACGACGAGCAATAACATCGAGGTCAAAAGTAACCTCTGGAACGAGTATCGTCTCCGCTCCACTAGCTAATCCAGCATAGAGGGCAATATCCCCGCAATGTCGTCCCATTACTTCTACAACAGAAGACCGTTCATGAGAAGTCATTGTGTCTCGAAGCTTATTAATAGCATCGACAACAATGCTGACCGCTGTATCAAAACCAATAGTGAAATCCGTAAATGGGATGTCATTATCTATTGTACCTGGAAGACCCATTGTCTTAATACCAAGCTTATTCAATTTATTCGCACCTTGGTAAGATCCATCTCCACCAATGACAACAAGACCTTCTATCCCATGCTTACGCAAATTAGCTGCGCCTAATTGCTGCCCTTCAGCTGTCATAAATTCTTTACACCGAGCTGTCTGGAGTATCGTTCCACCACGTTGAATAATATCACCCACACTTCGTAAATCCATTGGACGAATATCATCATTAATTAAACCTTGATACCCTCTTTGCACAGCAAAAACCTTCAACCCATGGAATAATCCACTGCGAACTACAGCTCTAACCGCTGCATTCATTCCTTGTGAATCTCCACCGCTTGTAAGCACCGCTATTGATTTAATTGTCATTCTCATCTACTCCTGTTCGTATATAAAGTAATAAATTAATGAGATTTTCTAACCCACATGCTGAATATCCAGAAAAATAATCGGCTGATCGGACTGTTCTTCATGATGATTGTTCTGGTCATACGAACATTAAGTTGTCCATTTACCTTCGGATCAGATAGATACATCGCTTGCAGTCCCTCAACAATCATCCCATGGAAACGTGAATCTCTGAGTGTTCTGGATCGTCGCTTGGCCTCCTCGGCAATGAAGCCAATACGTTCTGCAGCTTCTTCAGGACTGTGATAATAACGACAGAAATTCAGATCGCCACCTTCAATATCTTCCTGTTGATCTATAAGATAGTCCAGGAGTATATGTACGCCGCCAATATAGGGAAAGTAAGCTTCGTAAAGCTCAAATGCTTCGTTATCCAATAACTCTTGCTGGGCAGCGGCCAGGAATAGCGCGAATACACCTAGAGTAGAACCCGTTGCTGCAGAAAATTCATTCCACTGTAGGCTTGGGAATTTCTCTTTATGCTTAGACCACCAATCCTCCAGAGCCTGTTCTCGGAGAGTGAGATCAATATGTTTATAGACTTGAAGATCACAATAGAGTCCAACTAGCAGCGTGACGTGCTCCTGAACCTTATCATAAGATGGAAGCAGACAGATACAGGTTTGACAGGTGCGCACCAATAAACTCAAATATCCATTATCATTGTTCTCCGGATGGTATTCATAATAGGAAGCCGGAACAGCAGAAGGATCAACTGCATCTAGCATAGATTGGTGAAGCTGACGGAAATCCTGACCATCCATTGATGTACTGCGGTCACATAAATTATCCAGATAATCACTAATTGTCTGGAATGCTACAATAAGTGGAATCAGCACGTGGCGATTTGCTAGATCAGCAGTCGCGTATACAGCTCCCCCCTCACAATGAAATTGCTTGCTATTAATGCTCGCCAACGCTTGGTTACTTAATTCTTCATCCGGAATTCGAATCGCAAGCGTTCGCCAGGCTTCTAATTGAGTACGAGCTTCCGGCAGAACATGACGATAGAATCGATACACTAAAGAGACGGGTCCTTTGGGAGCTCCCTTGGGCAGCATTCTACTCATTGCACAATGGTCCCCCCGCCATATTCATGAAACATCATCTAATCACCTTTCCGCTCCAAAACATTCTCTATATTATAATATATCTTCTTACCAATTGGCTAACCCAAAAAAATCACATACGCACTTCGATCAGCGATGTGATTTACCCTCATCTATTTCTTGATTCATACGAAACCACAAATGAAGGTCATTGATCCTGCTTGCTAGCTCAGCAATTTCCCAATTAATAGTGCAGCTTGTAGGAAAATGAAATTCTCTATTCAACTGATCCTGTTTGATATTAATCATTTGTTCGAATTGCTTAATTCGCTCTGGAATTGTTCCTCGAATATGCTCCCATTGTGTGACAATCGCTTCTCTTTCATCCATAGAATATTCCGACCATTCCATGTGTAGTTGTGGAAGCTCTATATCTAGTCGTTCATCATATTTGAATGTGTAAGGTTGCATCCATTAATTCTCCTCCACCCATCTCCAATATTGGCTACTGTATCATGATTGACATAAGTAGGCAAGAGATTACCACCAATAGCTTGACATGATATACTGACTTTATCGACATTATTATGATGATGCCTTAGGTCTCAAGGAAGGAAATTGCATTCAATGATAACAGACACCGAACGTCCCGCCTTATCCATGCGTCAGCTTCTCATCTTCTTTGCTCCACTTGGAATTTCATCTTTACTTATCACGGTATCTCATCTTATTATTAATAGCACATTAGCTCGGTCTTCTGATCCAGAACTAATTATTGCAAGCTATGCCATCGCATTAACCCTGCTAGGTCTTATTGAAAGACCCGCAATTCTACTCAGACATACATGCTCCGCACTAGTCAGAGACCACATTTCGTTTAGAGCTCTATCTCGAGTTACTTTGATCGTGCTAAGTTCACT